>NZ_WCIN01000003.1:0-27773 GCF_009025755.1 Klebsiella sp. RCJ4 | reverse complement strand
CATTTTCGCATAACATACGAGCCGGACACATAGAGTGTAAAGCCTGGGGTGCCTAATGAGTGAGCTGACTCACATTAATTGCGTTGCGCTCACTGCCCGCTTTCAAGTCGGGAAACTTGTCGTGCCAGCTGCATTAAGGAATCTGCCAACGTGCGGGGAGAGGTGGTTTGCGTATTGGGCGGTAGGGTGGTTTTTCTTTTCACCAGTGAGACGGGCAACAGCTGATTGCTCTTCACCGCCTGGCCCTGAGAGAGTTTCAGCAAGCGGTCCACGCTGGTTTGCCCCAGCAGGCGAAAATCCTGTTTGATGGTGGTTAACGGCGGGATATAACACGAGCTGTCTTCGGTATCGTCGTATCCCACTACCGAGATATCCGCACCAACGCGCAACCCGGACTCGGTAATGGCGCGCATTGCGCCCAGCGCCATCTGATCGTTGGCAACCAGCATCGCAGTGGGAACGATGCCCTCATTTAGCATTTGCATGGTTTGTTGAAAACCGGACATGGCACTCCAGTCGCCTTCCCGTTCCGCTATCGGATGAATTTGATTGCGAGTGAGATATTTATGCCAGCCCGCCAGACGCAGACGCGCCGAGACAGAACTTAATGGGCCCGCTAACAGCGCGATTTGCTGGTGACCCAATGCGACCAGATGCTCCACGCCCAGTCGCGTACCGTCTTCATGGGAGAAAATAATACTGTTGATGGGAGTCTGGTCAGAGACATCAAGAAATAACGCCGGAACATTAGCGCAGGCAGCTTCCACAGCAATGGCATCCTGGTCATCCAGCGGATAGTTAATGATCAGCCCACTGACGCGTTGCGCGAGAAGATTGTGCACCGCCGCTTTACAGGCTTCGACGCCGCTTCGTTCTACCATCGACACCACCACGCTGGCACCCAGTTGATCGGCGCGAGATTTAATCGCCGCGACAATTTGCGACGGCGCGTGCAGGGCCAGACTGGAGGTAGCAACGCCAATCAGCAACGACTGTTTCCCCGCCAGTTGTTGTGCCACGCGGTTGGGAATGTAGTTCAGCTGCGCCATCGCCGCTTCCACCTTTTCCCGCGTTTTCGCAGAGACGTGGCTGGCCTGGTTCACCACGCGGGAAACGGTCTGATAAGAGACACCGGCATACTCTGCGACATCGTATAGCGTTACTGGTTTCACATTTACCACCCTGAATTGACTCTCTTCGGGTGCTATCATGCCATACCACGAAATGTTTTGCGCCATTCGGAGGGGGCACGCCGAAGTGAGATTCAAAATGCCGACGTCAGTTCACAGGTGGGTAATGATACCAACGTGTTGATTTCGTATTTTCACTGACACCAGGATCATCCTGATGTTACAAGGATTGAATGACTACAGATTAAAATAGTCATCAACAGGTTGACAGCATTACCCAGCGCCCGCTTTCCGCGTATTTTTCGATTTGCACTGCCGGGTATCGCGTTCCGCACACTTTTACATTTATTTATCTGGTGACTGACCTTTTTAAGGAGACAGAATGAAAGCCGTTGGTTTCTGGCAACCCGGGAAAGTACATCCGTTATTGAAGATTTGTCGCTTCCCCACCCATCCATGCCCAAGGGGCGTGATCTTTTGATCAGAGTCAGGGCGGTCGCGGTTAACCCACGGGACCTGAAAAGCCGGCGAAACATCAGTCCCTCTGCAGGCAATCCGGTAGTTATGGGATACGACGCTTCCGGTGTTGTTGAAGCAACCGGACCAGATGTGACGCTGTTCAGGCCAGGTGACCACGTTTTCTATGCCGGTGTGCTCGATCGCCAGGGAGCCAACGCAGAGTTTCAGCTGGTTGACGAACGCATTACGGGGATAAAGCCGGCAGCACTAAGTTTTGAAGCTGCAGCGTCGGTTCCTCTGACCGGTCTGACAGCCTGGGAAATGTTATTTGATCGTCTGCAGTTGTCAGTGAACGGAGATGCTGATCAGACCCTGTTGATGCTTGGCGGTGCGGGCGGAGTCCCTTGTATGGCTATACAGCTTGCCCGCACTCTGAGTCGGGTGAACATCATCGGGACTGCCTCCCGGCAGGAGAGTGTCAGAGCGGTTCGCGGGTTTGGTGCGCATTATGTCCTGGATCATTCATCTGCGCTTGCGCCACAGGTTGCCAGCCTTGCTGGACTCCCTCCCATTACCCGGATTTTCTCAACGTACACCACGCCATCTGCCTGGGAAAATATGGCCGAAATTATTGCCCCACAAGGCCGTATCGGACTCATCGACGACCCTGAACCACTGGATCTGCGTTTGATCAAATTTAAGAGCGTTTCTGTTCACTGGGAGGCAATGTTTACCCGCCCCATGCATGCTACTGCGGACATGTCTAAACAGCATTATATTCTTAACAAACTCTCATGCATGCTGGATTCCGGTAAGCTCAAACCTCCGTTGCTGGCAGAGTATGGCAGGCTGAATGCTAAAGCACTTCGCCGGGCTCATGAGGACATGGAAAATAAAAATGTGAACGGGAAAATTGTTTTTTCAGGGTTCTGATGAACAGGCCTGTCAGAGTAAAAAAAGATTCGGGTTCAGCACAATGCTGAATTCTGTCTGGCTATAGAGTAAGAATCGTACCGGAATTGAGCATTTACCCTCAGTACCTGCGGATGAAAAAGCAGTCTGCCCTGACATACTGAACAATCCCTTCTCATAAGATGCCTCTCTTTTGCTGTTTAAAGAGCTGAGCAGTCCGGGCGGAGACTGACCTCGTTCCGCTTTCCAAGCGACCCCCTTGTTGAAAGTGCGACAAAAGAGATAGGGCGAATGACTATACTTCGCTCATAGCTGCCCGCCATGCCAGCTCAAAAAACAGGCTTAACGTAGGATATTTTCCGTTTTCCAAGCGGCCCCCTTTTAGGGTGAGGGAGCATGCCATAAACCAGATCGCCAAAAGGGGATGCTGCTGAAGGGACACTGTTATCCAGCGGGGTAATTTTCACGCCTTTATCCGATATATCAACATCGGGTAAATCACCGGCCAGCGCCATCGCGTTAACTTCTTCCAGACGCGATGCAAGAAGCGTCAAACGGCTCTTGATGTATTCATGGCAATCGGCCGGAACAGCAAGGGGTAACTGGTTATCCCGGAGTGATTTTTCAAAATCGTCTGACGGGATCAGATAATCATCGAAATTCCTGTAGCGGCGTGACCCCTTTACCCAGGTGTCACCTGAACGTAAGGCTCCCTTCAGTTCATTCAGCACGCAAAATTCGTAATATTTTCGGTCAATGCCGGTGGGGGTGATCACAACCTTTCTCCAGCTTTCCGGGATGAACCCGATTGGCGCGGAAGGCGGTACTTTTCGGAGTTGTTTTCTATACATATCTCTGACGGTATCCAATGCGTCACTGAGCTGCATTGCGGCGGGTGCAGCCCTGAACTGCAACACGGACAGCATCCGGGGGGCGTATTTACGCAGCGTACTGTATTTTTCTGTGATCAGATGCAACGGGTCGAAGTTGTCCTTACGTGACAGGAACCGCGTCTCTTCCACGCTGTTGATGAATTCCTGCCAGGGAAGGACGTCTTCTATTGCGGCCCAGGGATCTTCCCCGGACTCTCTGGCGTTAAGTAATGCCTGTCCGACGGTAACGTATTGCTTCAGTTTACTCTGAATCAGCTTTCCCGTTTGCTGGAGCCGCTCGGCCTGAGTACGTTTTGCCCTGCTGAACAGACTACTCAGAATACGCTCGTGCAGATCAATAACTTCGTCAGTCAGGGTGGATCTGGCCTCCGATATGATACAAACCAGCGAGGCATAACGGCGAACATCCGTGAATCTTGCCAGATCCCGGCTACTCATTTTCCTGCCTTCGCGTGCGAGTTTCAGGAGTCGGTTCTGGTGAACGGAAAGTGCAATGCCGTCAGGGAGTGCCAGCGACTCAATCGCATTTAACCGGTCGATATGTTGCAGGACATTTTTACCATTAATTTTTCCCGGAGGCTGGAGCAGCCAGGCCAGCCGTGAAGGTTGCTCACCCTCAGATACCAACAGACGGTCCAGTGCCGCTTTATGCCCTGGTTCAAGCTGCGCGGTAAGCGCAGAAAAAACCGCCCTGTCGGCAAGTGTTGTTGCTTCGGCCAGGGTTCGTTCGATCACTTCAACAGAGGGGAAAATAACCTTATTATTGTGGAGCCAGGAGAGCATTTCCTCCGCAAGTAAAAAACCTCTGTCTGTCCGCATGGCGTGGGGATAAAGGTGGCGAATACAGGTTTTTTGCAGCGCCCGGTTAAAAGGGGATAATTCCAGGTAGCGGTAGAGTTCAGCCAGATGTTCCCAGCGGGTGACCTCTCTTGATGCATACTCGGCCCACAAATCAGACTGGACTTTCAAATGAGCCGCCAGCCTGAAGACAACACAGTCGTGAGGTGAAATACTTTTGTCGGGAGGAAACCCTAGTCCTCGCAAATAACAGAGTAAAACTGCAAAGCCCAGACGGTTAGCTGGCCTGCGGTGTTTATTAATGAGCGCGAGGTCATGTTCACTCAGAAAGCACCTGCGCGTCAGAAATACGTCATCATCTGGCACAATCAACAAGCGTTCTTTTTCTTCACTACTGAGTATTTGTCTCCGTGGCATAAATGCTTCCCCTGCACATAGTTCATTAAAGTTATCATTCGCACTGACCGAAACCGGTCGGTTTCGTACGCCTCGCAAACAATATGTCCGAAAGTCAGCGAAATTTGTTTCGTACATACGTTATAATTCGGACACCCTTTGCGTACGGAAAGTTTCCTATGTCACGAGTTTTTGCCTACTGTCGGGTCTCCACTCTGGAACAGAATACAGAAAATCAGCGCCATGAAATTGAAGCGGCGGGTTTTGCCATCAGACCCCAGCGGCTGATTGAGGAACATATAAGTGGTTCGGTTGCTGCCAGCGAAAGACCAGGGTTCATCCGGTTGCTTGATCGAATGGAAAGCGGTGACGTATTGATTGTCACCAAACTTGACCGACTCGGCCGTAATGCGATGGATATCCGAAAAACAGTTGAACAACTGGCTACTTTAGATATCCGTGTTCATTGTCTCGCTCTCGGAGGTGTGGATTTAACCAGCCCGGCCGGAAAAATGACTATGCAGGTGATTTCAGCTGTGGCTGAGTTTGAGAGGGATCTGCTGATTGAACGCACACATTCAGGGATTTCTCGGGCAAGATCAGCCGGGAAACGCTTCGGTCGTCCGCCCATCTTGAGCGAGGAGCAAAAAAAAATAGTGTCAGAGCGCCTTAATTCCGGGGCCAGTATCAGTGCGGTTGCCAGAGAATTTAATACCACCCGGCAAACCATACTCCGGGTAAAAGCAGGACAGCAATAATACTGAATGTGAATAAAGCCCATAACTGGCCAGGCAGTTGAAACTGTTCTTGAAGTAAACATCTGGAAAGCATGAAACATCATTCTATCCACAGGGAGCAGTGGCTATTATAATCGAATTTCGATAACGAAATTCGATTATAATAGCCACTAAAACCAGCAATCAGGATCTGACCATGAACGATACTGCCAGGAATGATCACAGCCCCTGGGCTGTCTTTCTGATTTTCTTCCGACTTGGCCTGACATCCTTCGGCGGCCCAATTGCCCATCTGGGTTACTTCCGCGATGAGTTTGTGACGCGACGGCAGTGGTTGACCGAGCGCAGCTATGCAGATTTGGTCGCTCTGTGCCAGTTCCTTCCGGGACCAGCAAGCAGTCAGGTTGGTATAGCGCTCGGGCTGTCCCGGGCCGGTTATACCGGGGCGCTGGCAGCATGGGCCGGCTTCACGCTACCGTCAGCAGTTGCACTGATCCTGTTTGCGCTGGGGATGACCAGTTACGGGGATGTGATGCCCTCTGGTGTATTGCATGGGCTGAAAGTGGTAGCCGTTGCGGTGGTCGCGCAAGCTGTATGGGGCATGGCCCGAAATCTTTGCCCGGATATACCGCGTATTACTGTCATGGCAGTGGCAACCTGCTTTGTGCTTCTTGTGCCATCGGCCTGGGGACAGGTGGGAGTAATCGTCACTGCGGCTGTCACTGGCATGTTACTGTTCAAACCTCAGCAGACGACGGTACATGATCCGCTGCCCGTTTCAATACGGCGTCGCGTCGGATTGTTCTGGCTCACGCTGTTCTTTGTGCTACTGACAGGGTTACCATTGCTGACGGCGATATTCCCAAATCCGACGCTGTTAATGGTAGAAACTTTCTACCGGACCGGATCACTGGTTTTTGGTGGCGGGCATGTCGTGCTGCCATTACTGCAGACTGAAGTCGTTCCTTCTGGCTGGGTCAGCACTGATACATTCCTGGCTGGCTACGGCGCTGCCCAGGCCGTTCCTGGACCGTTGTTCACTTTTGCAGCCTTTCTCGGGGCTTCGATGAACCAGGTGCCTTCTGGCTGGCTGGGTGGTCTGGTTTGTCTGCTGGCAATTTTCGCACCGTCCTTCCTTCTGATTGTGGGAGCATTGCCGTTCTGGGAAAGTCTGCGCCGCAATATCCGTACACAAGCAGCGTTGCAGGGTATTAATGCAGCCGTAGTTGGCCTTCTGCTGGCAGCTCTCTATCAACCAGTATGGACGAGCGCAGTTCTCGCTCCGCAAGATTTCGGCCTTGCCCTTGTGGCACTGGTCGCTCTGATGTTCTGGAAACTGCCGCCGTGGCTGGTCGTAGTGAGTTGCGGTGTTGCGGGTTGGTTGTTGAGTTTAGCACTGTGAGGTTCCGGGCGTGACCGACAAAGATCTTTACGGCGGGATGATCCGTTTGCACATCCTGCATCATGCAGCCAAAGAACCCGTCTTTGGTCTGGGCATCATTGAGGAATTGCGACACCACGGTTATCAACTCAGCCCGGGTACCCTGTATCCGATGCTGCACGGTATGGAAAAGAAGGGGTATCTCACCTCACGACATGTTCAGGCCGGTCGACGAAGTCGGCGAGTATATGAAATCACCGGACAAGGGCACATAGCGCTAACGGACGCCAGAAACAGGGTGAAAGAGCTGTTCGGTGAACTTGTTGAAGGCAAATGATATGCCTATGGTTTTAGTCCGGTCTGCCGTCTTCTGAAAACGACAGACACATGTAAGATTATCCGCTGCCTGGCAGAAGGAGACTTTGTGAAAACGCTCATGGTGTGTATTTATACGATCAGAAGGCGTTATATTTTTTCCTGATTGACGCGGTACGAAAGTTCCTGATGACTCTCTTTTCGTTCGCTGTAGCGATCTGCAAGGTAGCTGGTTTGTCCCCTGAGCAGCAACGTAATTTTAAACAACTCCTCTGCGACATCTACGATACGGTCGTACCATGAGGACGGCTTCATCCTTCCGTTCTCATCAAATTCCTGCCAGGCTTTCGCCACCGAGGACTGGTTGGGAATTGTGAACATCCGCATCCAGCGGCCCAGAATGCGCATCTGGTTCACGGCATTGAAGGACTGCGAACCGCCGCAAACCTGCATCACTGCAAGTGTCTTGCCCTGCGAAGGACGAACCGCGCCTTCACTCAACGGTATCCAGTCGATCTGCGCCTTCATCACCGCGCTCATAGCCCCGTGCCGTTCCGGCGAGCTCCACACCATCCCGTCACACCATCTGACCAGCCCGCGTAGCTCGGAGACTTTAGGGTGCGTATCCGGGGCATCATCCGGCAGGGGTAAACCGGAGGGGTTAAAGAATTTCACCTCCGCGCCCATCGCCGTCAGCAGGCGACCTGCTTCCTCCGCGGCAAAGCGACTGTAGGAGCGCTCCCTTACTGAGCCATACAGGATCAGAATCCGTGGGGGCTCCTGCAGGTGCAGACGTTCGGCAATATGTTGATCAAAACAGTCAGTATTCAGGGCTGGAAATTGTTCCATTTTTCTCCTCCGGAGAGAACAGGTGATTTTAAAGTTAATATATATGATCTAACATATGTGTATTCTAAAGGGAACGGAGTGAAAAATGCTACAACCTGTTCAGCTTTTCAAAATCCTGTCGGATGAAACACGGCTAGCCATCGTCATGCTTCTCCGTGAGTCCGGAGAATTGTGCGTCTGCGATATCTGCGTTGCCACCTCCGAATCGCAGCCCAAAATTTCGCGACATATGGCTATCCTT
The DNA here is from genome assembly GCF_009025755.1 of Klebsiella sp. RCJ4. NCBI lineage: Bacteria > Pseudomonadati > Pseudomonadota > Gammaproteobacteria > Enterobacterales > Enterobacteriaceae > Klebsiella > Klebsiella sp. RCJ4. Next base: position 19,662 of record NZ_WCIN01000003.1, on the reverse strand, counting down.
CGCGAGGCTGATCTGGTTCTTGACCGTCGGGAAGGCAAATGGATCCACTATCGTCTGTCACCCCATATTCCGGCGTGGGCAGCAGAGACAATCACGACGACCTGGCAGTGTCTGCGCGAGGATGTACGTGAATGGCTGGACAAATCAGCCTGCACCTCCTGCTGAGGCAGGAAAACATATTTACAAAATCATATATGATGGGGTCTGAGATGCTTTTGGCAGGGAGTATATTTTTACTGACGCTGGTACTGGTGATCTGGCAACCCAGAGGCCTGAGTATTGGTTGGAGCGCGAGTATCGGGGCTGTGCTGGCGCTGGGAACCGGTGTCATCCATATCGCTGATATTCCCGTTGTCTGGAATATCGTCTGGAACGCGACAGCGGCATTTATTGCGGTCATCATCATCAGCCTGCTGCTCGATGAGTCCGGCTTCTTTGAATGGGCCGCACTGCACGTCTCCCGCTGGGGTAACGGACGTGGCCGCCTGCTGTTCACCTGGATAGTCTTGCTCGGTGCCGCTGTTGCTGCTTTGTTCGCCAATGATGGCGCCGCGCTGATCCTGACGCCGATTGTGATTGCGATGCTGCTCGCACTGGGGTTCAGCCAGGGCACGACACTGGCCTTTGTCATGGCTGCAGGATTTATTGCAGATACGGCCAGCCTGCCACTCATTGTTTCTAACCTGGTGAATATCGTCTCGGCGGACTTCTTCGATCTGGGCTTTACGCAGTACGCCTCCGTTATGATCCCCGTGGATGCGGCAGCGATTGCGGCCACGCTGATCATGCTGCATCTCTTCTTCCGCAGGGATATTCCGGCAACGTATGACGTTTCGCTGCTGAAGACGCCTGCCAGTGTGATAAAGGATGCGGCAACGTTCAGGGCGGGCTGGATTGTCCTGTTATTGCTGCTTGTCGGTTTCTTCGTTCTGGAGCCGCTGGGGATCCCTGTCAGCGCGATAGCAGCTGCTGGCGCAGCAGTACTGTTTATCGTGGCGAAAAGAGGTCATGGCATCAACACAGGGAAAGTCCTGCGCAGTGCGCCATGGCAGATCGTGATTTTTTCGCTGGGCATGTACCTGGTGGTCTATGGCCTGCGCAATGCCGGGCTCACGGAGTATCTGTCTGGTGTACTGAACCTGCTGGCAGAAAAGGGGTTATGGGCAGCAACGTTCGGCACCGGCTTCCTGACCGCGTTCCTGTCGTCGGTGATGAACAATATGCCGACGGTGCTGATTGGCGCGCTGTCGATTGACGGGAGTACGGCGACTGGCGTCGTCAAAGAGGCAATGATTTATGCCAACGTGATTGGCTGCGATTTAGGCCCGAAAATCACCCCGATTGGCAGTCTGGCAACCCTGCTTTGGCTGCATGTGCTTGCCCAGAAAAATATAACGATCACCTGGGGTTATTACTTCCGCACGGGCATTATCATGACTCTGCCCGTGCTGTTTGTCACTCTGGCCGCGCTGGCGTTGCGGCTTTCCATCACTTTGTAATGAGATAAAGATATGAGCAACATTACCATCTATCACAACCCGGCCTGCGGCACTTCACGCAACACGCTGGAGATGATCCGTAACAGCGGTAACGAACCGACCATTATTTATTATCTCGATACGCCACCGACCCGTGATAAGCTGATTAAACTTATTTCAGATATGGGAATTACGGTGCGTGCATTGCTGCGTAAGAATGTTGAGCCTTATGAACACCTGGGCCTTGATGAAGAGAAATTCAGTGATGAGCAGTTGATTGATTTTATGCTTCAACATCCGATCCTGATTAATCGGCCGGTAGTCGTTACGCCGCTTGGCACTCGTCTTTGCCGCCCTTCAGAAATAGTGCTGGATATTCTACCTGAAGGTCAGAAAGGAGCGTTTACCAAAGAGGACGGCGAAAAGGTCATTGACGAAACGGGGAAGCGGGTTAAGTAACCTGTTTTTTTCGTCTCATTTTTATCGTATTCGGGTGTCTGTCTGTACCATGCAGACGCTCGCTTTTTGTAATGCCAGCTAAAGAAACAGGCTTAACGTAGGATATTTTCCGTTTGCCAAGCGGCCCCCATATTGAATGGCTGACGGTACTGGATTTCGATGAGATAAAAATAGACCGTATTTTTATTGCCAATATTGATGACCCGGTGAAGCGAGCGCTACTTGTTTCTGTGGTGAAAGGGTTACGTGGTACTGGCAAACCACTGGTGTTTGTAGGGGTGGAAACGCCAGGACAGTTTGAATTCGTCCGTTCTCTTGGCCTCGGTTACCTAGTTCAGGGCTGGTATACCGGAAAACCCGAAACAATATCTGCGATGAATATTCAGGGTTAAAACGATACGGGGCCCGGCCCGTATCGGCAACCTGACCCGTCAGCGTATCGCTTTCTGTCTGAAGCCGGTTCAGGTCGGCTTCTATCTGCGCGATGCGGCGGGAGATTTATTCAGAACGACTGCCGAAGTTCATCCGGCGAAGCTTATCCAGCTGCGCCTGCAGATGGTCTATTTCGCGCTCCCGGTCGGCCTGCTTTTCCAGCAGGGCGCGGTTCAGCGCTTCCTGTTCGGACAGGCGCTGTTTCAGCAGAAGGATGTCGTCAGGGGGAGGTGTTGTTCATAAGCCCGCATTTTACCAGGCTTATTCAACGACAACCAGGATAAAGAGGCCTACAACATGGTCAGGGACGTAAGCAGTCTTTTAGGCTGCCGCCAGTCGATGCCTTCCAGAAGCATTGCCAGCTGCGCCGGGGTCAGGAACACTTTGCCATCGCGGGCAGAGGGCCAGGCGAAGCGGCCGCGTTCCAGCCGGTTGGTCAGCAGGCACAGCCCGTCGCCGGTGGACCACAGCAGTTTGACCTTACTGCCGCTGCGGCCCCGGAAGATGAAGACATGGCCGGACATCGGGTCATCTTTCAGCATCGTCTGCACCTTTGCGGCGAGACCATTGAAGCCGTTGCGCATGTCGGTGATACCGGCAACCAGCCAGATTTTGGTGCCTGTTGGCAGGTGGTTATCACTTCCTTTATCTGTCCTGTGATGATCCTTATGACTTCGCCAGACTACTTCACCACACACATGGGTCTGCCAGATACCGGTTCGGGATGGATTTCCGCTTCTACGCTGAACACCGTCTTTAGAAGCTCTGGTTTCATCACTGCTTCCGGAGCACCTTGCGCCATCACGCGACCGCTTGCCAGTACCACCAGATGATCGCAATAGCGGCTGGCCTGATTCAGATCGTGGAGTACCGTCACTACGGTTTTCCCCTGCCTTTTGAGTTCAACCATCAGGCGCATCAGTTCAACCTGATGATTGATATCGAGGTAGGTCGTAGGCTCATCAAGAAGAATGAGTGGGGTATCCTGTGCCAGCACCATCGCCAGAAACGCACGCTGGCGCTGGCCGCCGGAAAGCTGGGTTAACCTGCGGTCAGCCAGATTGCGCGTCCGGGTCTGACTCATTGCCACGTTGACCCGCTCGTTGTCTTCCGCGGAGAGTCGCCCCCACAACGACAGCCACGGGCTGCGGCCGTAGGAAACCAGTTCCCGTACAGTGATCCCCTCGGGGGATAAATGGTGTTGCGGCAGTAAAGCCAGGCGGCGAGCCAGCTGGCGGGCGGAAAAACCGGCTATGGGTTTTTCATCAAGCAATATCTCGCCAGAGTCTGGTGTTAACAGGCGAGAAAAACAGTTCAACAGCGTCGATTTCCCGCAACCGTTAGGGCCGAGCAGGGCCGTGATTTTTCCAGCAGGCAGGGCGAGAGAAAGTCCATCCAGCACGGTTTGTGCGCCATAGCTGACGGTCAGATTTTCAGTACGTAATCTCATTTATCGCATTTTCACAAGCAGCCAGACAAACCACGGTGCGCCGATAATGGCGGTCAGCACGCCTGCCGGAAGCTCCAGCGGCGGATGAATGATTCGTGCCAGCAGATCGGCAATGACCAGCAACAACGCGCCCGTCAGGGCCGAAACGGGCATCAGCCAGCGGTGACGCCCGCCGGCGATCCTGCGCACCATGTGCGGCACGACGAGACCAATAAAACTTATCGGGCCACAGACGGCCACGCCGGTTGCTGTCATCGCGACAGCCAGCATCAGCCCCTGGAACCGGGTGCGCTGAACCGACACGCCGAGCGTGGCTGCTCGTGCATCGCCCAGCGCCAGCAGGTCGAGATCGCGACAAAAGCGCAGGCTCAGCGGCAAAAACAGAATGAGCAACGGCACGGCAATCTTCACAAAGTGCCAGTCGCGCCCCCATAAGCTACCCGTCAGCCACAGCAGGGCACTGTTTACATCCTGCGGGTGCAGGAGCATCAGGTAATCCGTCAGGCTCGCCCAGCAGGCGGAAAGCGCCACGCCGGTGAGCGCCAGCTTCATCGGCTGGTGGGTCTTTGCCAGCATCTTCAGCAAGATCAACCCCGCCATACCGCCCGCAAAGGCCAGCAGCGGCAACACCATCACGGATAGTGATGGCATAAGAAGCAGTGCTCCCACAGAGGCAAGGCTGGCGGCATGGTTAATGCCGAGAATATCCGGTGATGCTAGCGGGTTACGCACAATCCCCTGTACCAGCACGCCCGCCACGGCGAGGGCTGCACCGACAAACAGTGCCAGCAGCAAGCGCGGCAGTCGGTACTCCATCAATACATAATAATGCTCGCGTCCGTCCTGCCAGTCGGTCAGCAGCGCGCGCCACGGCACGGGGATCACCCCCATATGGAGTGATAACAGCGCACAGCCTGCCAGGGCAAGGGTGATGAAAATGACCAGCGCAATTTTCATCCTCGCCTCCTCACCAGCCAGACAAAGCAAGGACTGCCAATCAGCGCCAGCACTGCGCCTGCGGGCAGATCGCCGGGGAAGGCCAGCGCGCGTGCGAGTACATCTGCCATCAGCATCAGCGTGGCCCCCAGCAGCATGCTCACCGGCAGTACGTTGCGCTGATCGAAGCCTGCCCAGAAGCGCGCCAGATGTGGCACCAGCAGGCCGATAAACGCCACCGGACCTGCCACACTGACGCACGCGCCAACCAGAAGCAGCACTAACATATTGATGATCAAACGTAGTCTCGGCAGGTTCACTCCCAGCGTATGGGCGGTACTGTCGCTGACGTTGAGCAGGTTCAGTTGATTCGCCAGCAGCAACACGGCAGGGACTGCAGTGACCACCACCGGCAAGAGCTGCCAGACATCCTGCCAGTGGGCGTGGGACACTCCGCCTGCCAGCCAGTAAAAGATGCCGTAAGCATGATCTTCGGCCAGCAGTAGGGTGATGCGGGTCAGGGCCATACAAAAGGCCGACAGCGCGATACCCGCGAGGATCAGTTTGTTTCTGTCCTGGGTATGACGAAACCCGCCTCCTGCGGTCATGACCAGCAGCCAGCTCACGCCGCCCCCGCATGCCGCGATGAACGACAGGGAATAGCCTGCAACCGGCGTCGGACTCAGCGCGCTGGTAAGCGCCATAGCCAGCGCCGCGCCGCTGTTAATGCCGAGCAGTGAAGGAGAGGCCATTGGGTTGTGGGTCAGGGTTTGCAGCAGCGTGCCCGCGAGCGCCAGGCTTGCGCCGATCAGAACGGCGACCAGGCTTCGCGGCAAACGAAGGTTTTGCACCAGCGCTTCTGGTAGCGTTGGCGTGTGTCCAGGCAGCAGGGCGCGGATTGCGTCTGCTCCGGAAACAGGAATGGCCGAGTAGCAAAACAGACTCAGCCAGAAAATAATAATAAGTACTGCAACGGGAAGCCCCCACAGCAGCACCGGGTGTTTTAGCGCGGTCATTTCACATCGGTAAGCGGCTGATGGTGGAAGATTTTTACCGTGTCAGCGGCAATACGCTCTGCGGCAAAAATACCGCGCATCCGCGCCCAGGCGTTACTGTCGACTGAAGCAACCTGCTGCTTCTGCGCGGCGGTTAATATCTGCCAGAGCGGATCTTGTTGCCAGCGTTTAACAATGCTCTCTTCGCGATAGTGGGCAACCAGCAGCCAGGCAGGATTGACCGCCAGCAGTTGCTCCAGGCCGATGGACGGCATGGACGCGCCCGCCATCGCAGCGGGAACGTTCAGCCCCAGAGAAGCCAGCACGCTGCCGGTCCAGGTCTCCTGGGTATGCAGGTTGAATAGCTGTTCGCGTGATGTGCCAAAGGCCACGCGTGTCCCTGTGGGAAGCTGGCTGGCCCACTGCGCCATCTTCTCTTTATGTTGTTCCAGACGCGCCTGCATCTCTCGTTTTTTACCTACCACTTCGCCGATGATAGCCGCTGAGTGCAAATTTTCAGCGTAGGTTTCGTTGCGGGACTTAAGCAGCAGTACCGGCGCGATTTGCTGCAAGGCGGTGTAAATCCCCGCATGGCGACTGCTGTCGGCAATGATCAGGTCTGGTTTCAGGGCAGCAATGGCTTCCAGGCTCGGCTGCGCGCGCGTTCCGACGGACTGCCACGGTTTCAGGTGCGCACGCACTTCGGGCAGGATGCGTTTTGCATCGTTATCGTCGGCAATACCGATCGGGCTGACGTCCACGGCGGCCAGCGCATCGGCGAACGAGAGTTCCAGCACCACAATCCGTTGTGGCGTTTTATCGAGTGTAAACGTGCCGTGTTCGTCCTGAACCGTGGCGGCAAAGGCGTGGCCGATCACCAGCAGCAGGCCTGCAAAAAGAAAACGGATAAATGCCAACATAGTCACATTCCAGCTAAAAGCCCGGCAAGCCGGGCGTTAACACATCAGAACTTCAACGACCCCTGCATATACAGCGTGCGCGGCTGGCCTGCGTAGATGCCTTTGTTGTTGTCGTCATAAGAGCGGATGAAGTAGTCCTGGTCGAAGATGTTTTTCACACCGAACGCCAGGTTCAGATCTGCCATCTGCGGGCCAAAGTCATACGCCACGCGTGCGCCCCAGAGCATGAAGCCGGGAATGCGGCCGGTACTGCCGTCGGCGCTCTCTTTCACCGTATTGGCGTTATCCGCAAACTGGCTGGACTGGAAATCGCTGTTCAGATTGAACGTCCAGTTGCCCGGCTTGTAGTCCACGCCCAGCGTGCCTTTATGTTTCGGGGAGAATGGCACCTGAATGCCATAGGTGTCGCCTTTCTCGCGGATTTCCGCGTTCACATACGCATAGCTGGCGTAGACGGAAACGTTATCAAGCGTTGGCGTTAGCGTACCCAGGTCGTAACGTGCCTGCGTTTCCAGCCCGGTATGGCGCGTTTTGCCACGTGCAGTGACGGTGTCGTTGGTCTGGTTGGAGTCGTACTGATTGTTAAAGTTAATTAGGAACAGCCCCGTTTCCGCCGTCAGCGCGCCGTCGTCGTAGCGGGTACCGAGTTCCCAGGTTCGCGCTTTTTCCGGTTCCACATTGCCGCTTTGCACAGCCTTGCCAATCTGGCTGTACTGTACGGTGCCGAACGAGCCTTCAGTGTTTGCATAAAGATTCCAGCTATCAGTCAGGTGATAGAGCACGTTCAACGCCGGAAGCGGTGCGTTATAGCTCACCTCTTCGTGCGTGCCTTTGATGGCGTTGTTCTGGTATGACTCGATATGTTCGAAACGCATACCCGGCGTGATGGTCCAGTTGCCGATGTCGATTTTGTCATCCAGATACCAGGCGTGCGCCTCGGTGCCGGAACGCGTGTCGCGGTCGTAAGGGCTTGAGCCGGACGGCAACTGCCCGCTGCTGGTGGCGGTGTAGTAACGCATTTCATGCGTTGATTCATTCACATAGCGATAGCCCACGCCCACTTCGTGCGCGGAAGGGCCGATCATAAAGCTCTGGCTGTAGCGTGGCTCAATACCGCGCACCCAGTAGTTACGCGGCGAGAGGGTGATGCGTTTGCCTTGCTCCAGGTAGCCGCTGCGCAGGGTTTGGGTGTAGAACCCCTGAATGTTGAATTTATGCTGGCTGTCCGGCTGGAACTGGTAGCCCAGGCTCGCCAGCTTGCGACGGCCCCAGAAGCGGTCATACGGGCGGGTGGATTGCCAGCGATCGGCGTCGTAATCCGCGCGGGACAGGCCGCCGGGCATGTCGGCTTCACCATCGTAATATTGCAGCAGGCTGTTGAAGGTGTGCACCTCATTCGGCGCATATTTGCTTTTCAGCATCAGGTCGTCGATGCGGGTGGCGCTGTGCTCGCGCCAGTCACTGCCGCGCGTGCCGGAGTAGAGCAGCGCGGTGCCAAAACCGTTGTCCGCTGTGCCGCCCACCATCAGGTTGTGGGTCTCTTTCGGGTTGTTTTGTGAAGAGGTTGGGCTGAGCTGACCTTCCACCCCCGCCTCGATACCAAAGTCCTGCGGAATGGCGCGGGTAACAAAGTTCACCACGCCGCCCACGCTCTGCGGTCCGTAACGCACCGCACCACCACCGCGCACCACGTCAATGGCATCCATGTTGCCGAGCGAAACGGGAGCCAGGGAAAGCTGCGGCTGACCGTAAGGGGCAAAGGGGACGGGGATGCCGTCCATCAGGACGGTCGAGCGGCTGGCGAGGCGTGGGTTCAGGCCCCGGATGCCAAAGTTCATCGCCAGGTCGTGGCTGCCGGTGCCGTTGTTTTCCGGCGCGCTGACGCCAGGGATGCGGTTAAGCACCTCACGCATGGTGGTTGCGCCGGTTTTGGCGAAATCCTCACGGCGGATCACGTCACGCGCGCCAGCATGTTCAAATACGTCGTTTTCACGCGCATCGCCCAGCCAGTCGCCGACCACGGTCAGGGCATCTTCTTTTGGCGCGGGCGCGGTCTCCAGCGTCCAGCTGTTATTTCCCAGCGGTTTTACCTGCAGTCCGCTGCCGTCCAGCAGCTGTTGCAGGCCGCTCTCGACGTCGTAATCTCCGTGCAGGCCGTTGCTCTGCTTGCCGCGCGTCAGGCTGGCGTCAACCGAGAGGGTAATTCCGCTGTGTGCGGCATACTGATTGAGCGCTTTGTCGAGCGATCCCGGTGTGATATCAACCTGTGCAGCAAAAGCGGAAAACGAGAGACCGGCCAGCGGCAGCAGGCTCAGGCGAATGGCGTTAACCAAAGGTGTTGTTTTACGAAAAACGCGTAACGGCGTCATACCTTCTCCATCATCATTTTTGTTGTGTTCAGCTATGAGTCGAACGAGAAGGGTAAAAAGGACAATCGAAATGAGAATTATTTTTCTTACAGCGGTGAAATGTTTATCCAGTACCGCGTAATAGACTGAATTTTAACGGGAAGCGTTTGAGCGATAACGTTCAGGATCGCATCGGTATTTTTCAGCGGGAACGTCCCGCTCAGGCGCAGCCCGGCAACGGCGGGATCGCAGCGCAGCACGCCGTTGCGGTAACGGCTTAGCGTGGCTATCACCTCACCCAGCGGTTTATCGCTGAAGCTCAGGATGCCCTTCGTCCAGCTTGTACTCTCGTCATCCAGCGGTTTCACTGCGCCAAACTCAGAGGCGCTGAACTGCAGGCTTTCACCAGCGTTCACGATGCGTTTTTGCGCGGGGGCACTGGCGAGAAGCACTTCCACGGCGTGCTGCTGCACGTCAAGCTGCGTGAAATTATCCTGCTGGCGGACGGTAAATTCTGTCCCTAAAGCGGTGAGTTGGCCCTGACGGGTCAGGACGCGGAAGGGGCGTTGCTGCGCATCTTTCGCGGTAGTAATGGCGATTTCACCGTACCAGAGCCGGACGGTGCGCTGATGCGCATCAAAACGCACATCCGCCGCGCTTTGGGTATTCAGCGTGAGCAGGGAGCCATCTTCCAGTTGCTGACGGCTGACTGCGCCTTTGGCGGTGCGGTAATCTGCCCGCAGACCTTCGCCGGTTTCCGACTGCCAGAGTTGCCAGCCTCCGCCAGCGCCGAGCAACAGCAGTAATCCTTTCATCACGTGACGGCGGGTGAGGCGGGTATCGTGCAGCGCCCGGCTGGCAACGTCGCCAGGCACACCGCCAAGCTGGTTGCGCAGGTTTTCAACCTGCTGCCAGGCCCACTGGTTATCCTGATCCTGTTCATACCACTGTTGCCAGCGCGCTTCCTGTTGTGGGCTGACGCGCTCGCCGCTTAGCACGGCATACCAGTGGGAAGCTGAACGCAGCGCCTGACGGCGGGAATCGGTTAACGAAGGATTCATAACCCATGCTCCAGACGAAACAGCAGGCAGTGCTCGACGGCTTTCGCCACGTATTTTTTCACGGAGCTGACGGAAACACCGAGTTTGTGCGCAATCTCGCTGTATGTCAGGCCATCCAGTTGCGAAAGCAGAAACGCTTCACGTGTTTTTCCGTTTAGCCCGTCCAGCATGCTGTCGACGAGTTGTAGGGTCTCGAGCTGGCTTTCGCGTTCCTCAGGTGAAGGCGCTACCCCCTCCGGCATAAGCGCCAGCATCTCCAGATACGCTTTTTCCAGCGCGTTTCGGCGAAACAGGTCCACCATCACGCGTTTGGCGATAGTGCACAGGAAAGAGCGAGGATCGCGGATCGTCGAGAGCGTTTCGCTGCTCATTACCCGCAAAAAAGTGTCCTGGGCAATGTCATCTGCATCAAAGGCAGACTGGAGTTTGCGCGTCAGCCAACTTTTCAACCAGCCGTGATGGGTGCCATAAAGCGACTCGAACGTTAAGGAAGCTGTGGTAGTGGCACGGTCAGACATGCGGAGTGCATCAAAAGTTAATTATCACGTAGCCATATTAATATGAGAATGGTTATCATTACAATTGGAAATAAAATTGTTTCCAATAAACATTTTTAAAATGTTGTTTTTCTAAGTGTTATAAGGTAGGTATAAAATGGGATGGATCCTATGCTTCTGGCATCTGTCGGTCAGAATGACATCATGATGTGGTCTGCTATTATTGACATCCTCCCCGCCCTTTAGGGCGGGGAGGATGTCAACTATGAGTGTTGCCTGAAATGTCGCCAGCCCCCGGTACAGCAGAAGTATCTCGGGCTTTCTGCGTTTGCTCCTGGTGGGTATGGCCCCCGCAAGCGGGGGTTATTGCTAACTGTCGTTTCAACAAAAAGTAACTTTTTTCACTTTGCCCCTCAGTACAAATTAGGGGCTTGCCGCGGATGTACCATGCCTGAATATCTTCGAGTGATGATTTGGTGCGGCTTTGTTGAATAAATCAGATTTCGGGTTCCACCTGACTGACCTGCTGCCAGAGCGGGGCGTGATGCTCCGGCACGGTCTGCCAGCCGGATGCAGCCGAACAGAGACGGTGCGATGCCATCTGCTGCTCATTATTTTCTTATCAAGGCGCAGCACAGGAGTCATTCGGCATGCTTATATATTAGCTGCAATAATATTATGCTCAGGACCATAGGGGAAATGAGTTATGTTCTCTGCTGCCATTTCGGTTACGACCAGGATATCGTGTTCGCGGTAACCACCGTGCCCCGGCATGCTCTCCGGCAGCATGATCATCGGCTCCATCGAGACAACCATTCCTGGTGCCAAAACGGTCTCAATATCCTCGCGCAATTCTAAACCGGCTTCACGACCATAATAGTGACTCAGTACGCCGAACGAATGACCATAACCAAAGGTCCGGTACTGCAGAAGACCATGCTCGCGATAAATTTCATTAAGCGAGGCGGCAATGTCGCAACAACGTGTGCCTGGACGGATTAACTCCTGCCCACGGCGGTGCACTTCGCAGTTGATCTCCCAGCAACGTAGTTGCTCATCGCTGGGCTGACCGAAGAACAGTGTTCGTTCCAGCGCGGTATAGTAGCCGGCAATCATTGGAAAACAGTTCAGCGATAAAATATCGCCTGCCTTGAGACGACGGGATGTCACCGGATGGTGTGCTCCATCAGTATTCAAGCCAGACTGAAACCACGTCCAGGTATCACGCAATTCAACATGCGGCAGGCGTTTCGCGATTTCCCGGGTCATCGCTGACGTGGCCGCCAGTGCGATTTCATACTCGGGAACATTTTCGGCAATCGCCTCGATACATGCCGCACCCCCGAGGTCGGCGACCTGGGCACCAAATTTAATAAGCGCGATCTCTTCGGCAGACTTAATCATGCGCATACGCATCGTCGCCGGGGCAATATCAACAAACTCTGTCTGGGTTAAGTAATGACAAAATTTAGCACGCTGTTCGATCGTCACATGGTCGCCTTCAAGGGCAATCCGCCGGCTATCATCAGGAACCACTTTGCGCACTGCCCGGTAATAGTTATCACGCTGCCAGTCCGTGTAAACGATATTTGCACCGTAGCTACGACGCCATCCCTGGCCGCCATCGATATTGGTGGTAATTAAAAATGACTGGCTCGGCGTCACCACCAGGGCATACTGGCGTCCAAAGCTACAATATAAAAAATCGCCGTAATAATTAATATTATGAACCGAGGTTAAAATAACTGCATCAATGCTATCTGCCTCCATGATGGCGCGTAATCCTGACAGTCGGCGCTGCATTTCATGGGTGCTGAACGTTCCTTTTACTTTTTGTCCATTAGCTAATTCAATAATATCTGGCATGCTCATGATAAACTCCGTTGTTGATAATGGCGTGTTGTCATCATCTGGAAAACGATATCTTGCGACAAACGGAGATTATTAATTTGTCGTCATTAGCTGGCCTTATGCAGTGTATATTCACTGAGGATTTGCTTGCGTTCTGCAATATGACGCGCGGTTTCCTCCGTCAGCCAGTTGATCAACGCCTGAACGCGTGGCCGTTTCTCATTATTACGCGGACAGGTTAACCACACCTGTCCGTCTTCGACGATATCTGTAAAAGGGCGTATCAGTGCGCCATTGCGAACCTCCGTTGCACACAAAGAGTGACGACTTAAGGCGATCCCTTGTCCGGCGCAGGCGGCCTGGAGCACGAGGTCGGCACGGGAAAAGCCGGTTCCAGCCTCAACATCCAGGTCATAGAGCCCGAGGCGGGCAAAATAAGATCGCCAGTGGGTGCTATAGGCATTTTGCGGCATGGAATCATGTAGTAAGCGTAAACCGCAGAGATCGCTGTAATTTTTCAGAGGTCGGTTTTTCATCAAATCCGGGCTGATCACAGGATAGATCACATCATTGAACAGGTGTCGTTGAATTAAATTTTTATCGTCAACCCAAAAAGGAGTAATGGCGATATCGACTGCGTCAGATTTAAAATTGGCGGGTGTCATATCGGCATCAATTTCCAGACTGACAGGGTAGTGCTCATAAAACTGATGTAATCGGGGAAGCAGCCATTTGGTTGCAAAGGACGGCATAACCCGAATCTTTATGGTGCCCTCAAGAGTTTCTTCACCGGTTTGGTGCAGCGTGGTTTCAAGGATGGAAAATGCCTGACGCACCCCGATAAACAGCTGTTCACCCTGCGGGGTTAAGCGTAACCCTGCGGGAGTCCGGTGAAAGACAAGATAGCCAAGATGTTGTTCAAGTAATTGAATTTTCTGGCTTACCGCACTCTGAGTAAGAAAAAGTTCCTGCGCGGCACGGGTAAAACTAAGATTACGCGCCGCGGCATCAAAGTAGCGCAAACCGTCCAGGGACGGCAAACCTGGTTTAGGTTGCATCATCGGTTTCTCTGTTGCTAAATAACCTGCAATAAGCACTATTCATGCCAAAGGCACCATTAGCCGTGCTAATAGTTATCAGTTAGAAACCACCGTTTGTCGCCGCTAAGAGAATGAATAAATATTATCAGCGTCATTCAAATTCGCGGAGAAATCTCATGAAAAATAAACTGTGGCTGTTACTGTCAATGTCTGTCATACAACTTTCACCATTAATGATACCCACTGCCCAGGCTGATTTGCTGGATGATATTAAGCAAAAAAAAGAAATAGTGATTGCCACAGAAGCGCGCTATGCCCCTTTTGAAATGCTTGAAGATGGCAAAATAGTCGGTCTGGGAAAAGATATTCTCACGGAAGTCATGAAGGGATTACCCGGGGTGAAAGTGGTTCAGCTGGATATTCCATTTCAGGGGATTTTACCCGGACTGGAAAGCAAACGATTCGACTTTGTGGCAACCTCTTTAACCATCACCCGCGATCGAGAAGCTAAATTCGCCTTTACCGCTCCCTTTTCTGACGCCAGCGTAGCCATTCTGAAACGCAAAGGGGATAGCCGTATTAACAGCGCCAAAGATCTCCAGGGCATGATTGTCGCCAGTCAGGCCGGGGCGCCGCAGATTGCTGTGCTAAAAGAGTATGAAGCATCGGTACTTAAACCCACCACCGGTCACGGCGTTAAAGAAATAAAAGCCTTTATTGATTATAACGAAGCTTACGCGGCATTGGCGGCACATCGTGTTGACGCGGTTGTGCAATCGCTGCCGAACCTCGCGCCGTTGGTGAAAACACGTGGTGATACGTTTGAAATTGTACGCCCGCCGTTTGGCCCGGCCACCTGGTATGCATGGGCCGGAAGAAAAGATGCGGATAGCGCCTCACTGGTCAAATTTGTCAGCGACGGCATTGTGCAGTTGAATAAATCGGGAAAACTGGCGCAGCTACAAACCAAATGGCTGGGTTTTTCTATGGCCGTTCCAGAGCAAGTTCCAACCCCGGCAAACTAATTTGATGGATACTGGAGGGCAATATGTTTGATATTTCGGTGGTGTTTCCCTATTTCCCTCAGCTATTAATCGGCGTGCTCAGTACTCTGGCTGTATCACTGAGCGCAATTTTCACAGGATTGATCCTCGGTTGGTTAATTTGTCTGGGGTTAAATTCTCCGCAGCGTCTCGTGCGCTGTTTTTGCAAAATCTATGTCAGTTTTTACCGTGGCACGCCGTTACTGGTCCAGTTGATATTAATATTTTATGCTTTGCCGGCCGTGGGGATCACGCTTTCGCCATTGCTGGCGGCGGTTGTTGCCCTCTCATTAAATACCGCGGCCTTTCAGGGGGAGATTCTTCGGGCCGGTTTTAACATGTTACCCAAAGGCCAGCTGGAGGCAGCACGAGATTTTGGCTTTTCAGCGGCGCAAACCCTGTTTTATATTCAGATGCCGCAGGTGTTGCGTACCATGATGCCGGCATTGATTAATGAAACCATTGATATTATCAAAAATTCGGCACTGGTCTCGGTGGTGGCGGTCCATGAGTTGATGAGAGTGACGCAAACGTTGGCCTCAACCACCTATCGGCCGCTGGAGTTTTATACGGCATGTGGGCTCCTTTATTTCCTGACCTCATGGGGGCTGAGTATCGCTGGCGTCAGGTTAGAGAAAAACCGCTCATCTTCGGCTAAAAGGGTATTAGCAAAATGAATGTTGAGATACTTTTTACCTATAAAGATGCCATCGCCGCCGGTATTTTAATGACCCTAAAAATGAGCCTCGGCGGTATCCTGCTGGGGCTGGCGATCGGTCTGTGTTTTTTTCTCCTCGAAAGACAAAAACCAGCGCTACTTAATGTGATATACCATACATGGATTAATGTTTTTCGCGGCACGCCGTTACTGGTACAGCTATTTTTAGTCTTTTATGGTGGGCCCTATATTGGTATTAACCTCGAGGCCCAACAGGTCGGAGTACTGTGCCTGGGCTGTTATGGTTCCGCTTATTTTTCGGAAATATTCCGTGCAGGTCGCAATGCTGTCTCTGGCGGACAAAGCGAAGCGGCGGCAGACCTTGGTTTAAGTCCGTGGCAAATATTTACTTTCATTGTCTGGCCGCAAATGTTCGCGAGAATTATCCAGCCACTGATTGGTCAGAGCGTTATTCTGGTAAAAGAGTCGTCGGTGCTGTCGATTATTACGGTTGGTGAACTCACCAATACCGCCATGGCCATTGCCAACCAGACCTATGCGATGGTTGAAATCTACTCCTTAATGGCCATTGTCTATTGGGGAATCGCGATCGGTATCTCCCGTTTGGGTAATAAAATAGAGCGTCATTATTCTTATTCTCAATTAAGCCGAGGTTAATAGTATGCGTGATTATGCTATTGAGATTAACAGCCTCAATAAATATTATGGCGAAAACCATGTTTTACGTGGCATCAATGTCAGCATTACTCCCGGAGAAGTCATTTGCGTGATTGGCGGCTCAGGGTCGGGTAAATCCACGCTGTTACGCTGCATTAACTTTTTGGAGGATTACAGCTCCGGCAGCATTGTGGTGAATGGCGAGTGCGTCGGCTATGAACCACTCAGCGGCGAAAAACGCCGGCGTTTAAGCGACAAGGAAAACCGTAAGGCATTACGCGACGTCTGTATGGTCTTTCAGCAGTTTAATCTGTGGCCGCATATGACGGTACTCGATAACGTAGCCACGCCGTTGCGACGGGTTAAAAAGGTCTCCCGTGAAGCAGCCTACGCCGAAGCGAAAAAGCAGCTGGCGCGGGTTGGTCTGGCAGACAAAGCCGATAGCTGGCCCGCGATGCTATCCGGTGGTCAGCAGCAGCGCGTTGCCATCGCCCGGGCATTGACCATGAAACCCGCCATTATGTTGTTCGATGAACCGACTTCAGCGCTTGATCCGGAGCTGGTCGGGGAGGTGCTAAAGGTCATCCGAAATCTTGCCGATGATGGTATGACCATGATGATTGTGACCCATGAGATGGGGTTTGCCGCAAAAGTCTCCGATCGTGTGCTGTTTCTTGCCGATGGCTGCATTGAAGAGCAGGGACCGCCGGCGCAACTGTTCCATCGGCCGAAAAGCCCGCGGCTGCAGTATTTTTTGTCGTCGTGGAGTGAGCGTCAGTCGGGGACGAGATTACCTGAAACGGCATTTCAGGAGTCAGCATGAAGCTGGGGATTATATTTGGCGCCCTGGCTGGCGCATGCTGGGGATTCATCTTCCTGCCACCGGTACTGCTACCCGAGATCTCACCACTGCTGTTAACCTGCGGTCGCTTTGCTACCTATGGAATACTGGCGGCAATATTACTTATACCTCAATGGCGCAACATTGCCCGCGTCTGGCATCATCGCGATCTGCTGACGCTGATCCGTCTTTCGCTGATGAGCAATGTCCTCTATTTTCTGCTCGTCGCGGTGGCCGTAAAGCAGGTCGGTATTGCCGCGACATCGTTAGTGATAGGTTTAATTCCGGTGATGGTTCCGGTGCTTGGTCGCAGGGACCAGCATGCGCCGCCCTTCAGGCAATTATTGCTGCCGATGGCGGCTATCATTGCCGGAGTGGTGCTGATTAATCTGCATGCGCTACAAACATCCTCGCACCAAGTTACAGAAGGAAAACGGCAGATGCTGGGGATGCTTTGTGCCTTCGCTGCATTACTGTGCTGGAGCCGTTACGCTGTCGAGAACTCCCGCTGTCTGAAAAACCTCCCTTACAACAGCAACCAGTGGTCGCTCCTGATAGGCCTGTGTACGGGATGTATTTCGGTACTGCTGTGGCTCGTCGCCAGTATATTCAGGTTTTCTGCAGTTGACTTGTCGTTACCGGAACACACTCAAACGCTCTTTTGGATAACGAACATGATGTTAGCCGTGGTCTCCTCATGGCTGGGATATCTGGCGTGGAATCTCTGTTCCCGGCGTCTTCCGGTATCACTGACAGGGCAGATGGTGGTTTTTGAAACCCTTTTCGCGCTGCTATATGGTTTTATCTATTCACAGCGCATTCCGGATCTGCAGGAAACTGCCGCCATTTTACTGTTGCTGGGCGGGGTTCTGGTCACGGTACATTACCATCAGCTCAGCCGTCGCGGCTACGCAGGTAATAGTCCGGAAGTCAAGGGTAGCTGATGATGGCTTAATCAGATTCGCGTACATGTACAGAATGTATACTGCACAAATTCACTTAACAAATCATTCAGCGCTCTCCGTACAGACAGCGAAGTCCGGTCAGGGCCCCGTCCAAAGAACCCTCTTCACATTTCGTGGTGAATTCCCGGACCAGTGTCTCAAACGCCTCAGCCGTCAAGAAAATTCACAGCCAGCCCCGGTATCCAGTTGCTGCACATGCAGTGAAAGACCACACGGTCGTGGCCTTTACAGAAACTACCTCTGATTTACCGGGATGGTTGCAGCGTAGGCCCGCAGGGGAGCATCAACATTACTGACGAGCGCTTCCGCCACTTCCGTCAGTGTCTGGGTAGCCCCGAGCCGGGCGTCCTCCACAGTGTAGCAGTGCATGGAGCAGGTTCCTTCCCGGAAGCGGAACCCCAGGCCGAGTACATTGTTGAGAAAAACAACGGGGGCGCCATAGCCCGGATCAGGCACCAGAATGTGACCATTACAGAACGGCAACTCAAACTGATCGAACTCGCCTGCCGGCAGCGCCTGCGTATTCTCTGTGCGAAGGGTCAGCAGCACCTGACTGTGTCCTTTCTGGCCGCTTTCATCCTGAAACACTGCGACCCGGCTGTAAACGCCCACCGCATGCGCCTCGCTGAGACCATTCGCCGGCGCCTTGCCCATGACTTCGCGCAGCTGGTTGATCTGCTGATAATAATCCTGCCGACGATACCAGGCTCCCCAGAAACGCGCGATACTGGCCCAGAAGGCTTCAATCGTCTGTTCATCACGACCGGCGACATCGCAGAACTGAATCGCCACGGATAACCTAGACACTTCTGAGTCGTTGATAATATAGGTTTTCATATTCAACTGGTGGCATCTGCTCGCTCGAACCATGCCGACGCTTACTGTTATAAAACATTTCGATGTAATCAAAAATATCGCTTCTGGCTTCGTCTCTAGTTCCGTAGATCTTTTTCTTAATCCGTTCGCGCTTCAGTAGCTGGAAAAAGCTTTCCGCAACCGCATTGTCGTGGCAGTTTCCGCGACGGCTCATGCTGCCTTCCAGAGCGTGTGATTTCAGGAACGACTGCCACTCATGGCTCGTGTACTGACTGCCCTGATCAGAGTGAACCAGTACCTGCTTTTGAGGATTACGCCTCCACACCGCCATAAGTAATGCGTTCAGGACAATCTCTTTTGTCATTCGGGGTTGCATTGACCAGCCGATAACTTTTCGGGAGAACAGGTCAACCACCACGGCCAGATACAACCAGCCTTCGTGGGTTCGGATGTAGGTTATGTCCGTAACCCAACGTTCATCCGGTGCTTCCGGGTTGAACTGCCGCTGGAGCTTGTTGGGCGTCACAATACTGGCTTCACCTTTACGCGCCCGTGGACTTCGGTATCCGACCTGAGCCTTTATCCCCACACGTTGCATCAACCGCCAGACTTTGTTTACACCGCATTGTTGCCCGGAATCCCGCAGATCGAGATAGATCTTGCGATAGCCATAAACACAGCCCGACTCCAGCCAGAACTGCTTAATATGTCCCGTCAGCTTCAGGTCAGCATGAAACCGTCGTGAATGTGGCTGCTTAAGCCAGGCGTAAAACCCACTCGGATGCACATCCAGCACCTGGCAGAGCAGACGGACAGGCCAGCAACGATTGTTGTCACGGATAAAGGCGTACCTCAGTCGGACAGCTTTGCGAAGTACGCCGCGGCTTTTTTTAATATATCCCGTTCGTCAGTAACCCGCTTTAACTCCTTCTGGAGTCGGCGGATCTCGGCCTGAGCATCTGACTGTTCATTATTAGTGGAAGAATCCGGACCGTACTTCTTTATCCAGGCGTAAAGGCTGTGGGTGGTGATATCGAGACGAGTTGCAACGCTGGAAACAGAATGACCACGATCAACAACCTGTTTGACTGCTTCAATTTTAAACTCTTCAGGATAACGCTTACCGCTCATGGGCACCTCTCTTTAAGTCATCTTAAATGACTCTGGGGTGTCTGTTAAACCCGTGGCGATTCA
>NZ_WCIN01000002.1:0-79333 GCF_009025755.1 Klebsiella sp. RCJ4 | reverse complement strand
TGCCACGTCACGGCATATTCCCCGGGTTGCGGCGTAAACGCCTTACCCGGGCTACGGGTTACCGACAATCTGCGGTCCGGTAGCCCGGCTACGCGCAGCGCGAGCCGGGGGATTATCGGCTATTCTGCCGAAGCTCGCGCACCAGCGCCTCGGTCTGCTGCTGGTCGCGTAAACGAACAAAGCGAATGTGTTGATACTGCGGGTCCTGCATATCCGCCAGGTAACGCCGGCGATTGTTGCGCCAGGTTTTCAGCGTCCAGAGAATAATAGAATCCCGGCTAAAGAAAGAGCGGCGGAAGGTTTCGCAATTGCCGGTGCCGGGCCACAGCTCCTGCCGTCGGATTGCGCGTGAAGCCGCGCGACGGACCGCCTGGCGGATCGTGCGCCAGAAGCTGTAGTCCACCCACACCACCAGATCCACATCGCGCCATTTTACCGGGCGGCTGCGGTTATAGTTGCCGTCCAGCACCCAGCCGGGCGCGGCGAGCGCGGCGGCGAGTTTGGCGTAGAACTCATCGTCCGGCGTCCCTTGCCACTCGGGCAGCCAGTAGAGCACATCCATTTCAATATAAGGCAGTGACAGTTCCTGAGCCAGCCGACGCGCGAGGGTGGATTTGCCGACGCCGCTGGTCCCTACTACGTTGATTTTCATCGTGGTCTCTCGGGCAAAACGCGGGCGGAGAATAATAGCGCAATAACGATAAAACGATGAGCAAAATTTCCCCGTCATGCGCGAACGCCGAAAATCTTCCGATCTCATTGATATTTAAGCAAGTGCTGTCCGCAAATCTTTTGCGTGCGTCCATTTTCCGATACGTGTAGGATTCTCCGCCATGCTCGCTTATCTCATTCCTCAGAATGATGAGAGAGCCAGCAGCACGAACCACTTCATGGACATTGACAGGAAAATAGCGACATCAATGAATACAAAACACTCTAGCGTGGCGGAGCAGCACGCTGCCAAACGCCACTGGCTGAACTCGCAGGAGTCGGGCTACCACAAGGCGATGGGCAACCGTCAGGTGCAGATGATTGCCATCGGCGGCGCGATTGGTACCGGCCTGTTCCTCGGCGCGGGCGCGCGCCTGCAGATGGCCGGACCGGCCCTGGCGCTGGTTTATCTGGTCTGCGGCCTCTTCTCGTTCTTTATCTTACGCGCGCTGGGCGAGCTGGTGCTTCATCGCCCCTCTAGCGGCAGCTTCGTCTCCTACGCCCGCGAGTTCCTCGGCGAAAAAGCGGCTTACGTTGCGGGCTGGATGTACTTTATCAACTGGGCGATGACCGGGATCGTCGATATCACCGCCGTCGCGCTGTATATGCACTACTGGGGCGCGTTTGGCGACGTTCCGCAGTGGGTCTTCGCCCTCGGCGCGCTGGCGATTGTCGGCACCATGAACATGATCGGCGTGAAATGGTTCGCCGAGATGGAGTTCTGGTTCGCGCTGGTGAAAGTTCTGGCGATCGTCGCGTTTCTGGTGGTCGGGACTATTTTTCTTGGCAGCGGAAAGCCTCTGGATGGCAATGCCACCGGTTTCCACCTGATTACCGATAACGGCGGCCTGTTCCCGCACGGCCTGCTGCCGGCGCTGGTGCTGGTACAGGGGGTGGTGTTCGCCTTCGCCTCTATCGAACTGGTGGGTACCGCCGCTGGCGAGTGTAAAGACCCGCAGACCATGGTGCCGCGCGCCATTAACAGCGTTATCTGGCGTATTGGTCTGTTCTACGTTGGCTCAGTGCTGCTGCTGGTGCTGCTGCTGCCGTGGAATGCCTATCAGGCCGGGCAGAGCCCGTTCGTCACCTTCTTCTCGAAGCTGGGCGTGCCGTATATCGGCAGCGTGATGAATATCGTGGTGTTAACCGCCGCGCTCTCCAGCCTCAACTCCGGCCTCTACTGCACCGGGCGTATTCTGCGCTCCATGTCGATGGGCGGTTCGGCGCCGAAGTTTATGTCGAAAATGAGCCGCCACCACGTGCCCTACGCCGGGATTCTGGCGACGCTGGGCGTCTATGTCGTTGGGGTATTCCTCAACTACCTGGTGCCTTCGCAGGTATTTGAAATTGTCCTTAACGTCGCGTCGCTGGGGATTATCGCTTCATGGGGCTTTATTGTGGTGTGCCAGATGCGCCTGCGTAAGGCGATCAAGGAAGGCAAAGCGGCGGACGTTAGCTTCAAGATGCCGGGTGCGCCCTTCACCTCCTGGCTGACCCTGCTGTTCCTGCTTAGCGTGCTGGTATTAATGGCTTTCGATTATCCGAATGGGACTTATACCATCGGTTCGCTTCCGCTGATTGCCGTTTTGCTGGTCGCCGGCTGGTTTGGCGTGCGCAAGCGCGTGCATGACATTCATAGCACCGCGCCGAATATTGAAAAACAGCAATAAATCACGTTGCGGTTTGCCTCACCGGGCAAACCGCAAAGGCACAACTTAATTATCCTCCACCAGCTGAGCCACATCGCTGCTGTTAATCTGGCGCTTATTGCCCGACTCATCAGTATAGCTGGTCATTCCGGTATCTTTATCCAGCTTCGGCTTGCCCTGCGTTACGATAGTCTGCCCGCTTTTTGTCGTCATGACATAGTTTGAGCTACAGCCCGCCAGAAGAGCCAGCATCGCGCCGGCGCAAACAACCATTAATGATTTTTTCATCTTTTCTCCAGGATTAATGCCACCGTCCCGCTTGCGCAGGAAAGTTGTAAGTTTATAGCCATTACATTTATCAGGCTAATAAGTGTTTGTAACAGAGGGTGATATCTGGATGGGTGCGGTTTTCGGGCAGACAGAAACAGTGCATTTTGTAGGCCGGGTGAGGCGTAAGCCGCCACCCGGCTGCAGTGCGAGCACACTGATGGCGGGAGAGGTTGCCCCCTCCCGTCAGGATCACAGCGCGATGCGGATAACGTCATCCGGCTGGGTCGCCTCTTTCTGACGCGTCGACTCCTGCTTCACGCTGACGTACAGCGTTTTACCATCGGCGGAGAGCGTCAGGCTGTTCGGATGAGTCGGCGTTTTGAAGGTCTTGACCACTTTGTAGGTCTTACCATCGATCACGCTCACTTCTCCGGCTTTACGGTGCGTCACGTAGGCTTCATTGCGGGTCGGGTTAAACAGCACGGCCAGGGACTCCGGCGCGGCGATTTTCTCCAGCACTTTGCCATCGCGAATATCGACCACCAGCACTTCCGGCTGTTTACCGTCGGTGATAAAGGCGCGATGTCCGGCGGTATCCAGACTCAGGTTGAGATAGAAGTGCTCTTTGCCATCATCCTGCAGCTTTTTACGCGACAGGATTTTGTTGCTGGTGCTGTCGATAGTCACCAGTTCCCCGTCAGCATTGGTGGTATAGATACGGTTCGCTTCCGCGTCCAGCGCCAGGCCGGTCGCCATTGCGCCAGTATTGGCGATGGTGTCTTTCAGCGTTAGCTTGTCGCCATCCACCACCCAAATCACGCTCTCTTTACCCAGCCCGGTGATGTAGACGGTGTTGGTTTTCTCGTTGACCGCCAGCTCGCGCGGGGCCAGCGGACGTACGGTTTCGCTGCGCTGGCGGGCGTCAAGCACCAGACGCCCTTTCACTTTCCCGGTTTTAGCATCAATGGCGGTGACGGTGCTGTCGGTGGTGTTGCCAAACCACAGGGTCTGAGTGGCGTTATCGATCGTCGCGCCGAAGGGTTTCAGATCGTTATGAATAATCTGCGTGACTTCGAGAGTCGTCGGATCGAGACGGTAAACGATACCGCCTTTATCCAGCGAACGGCTTTGCGAGGTGGCCACCCACAGCGCATTCTCCTGCTGGCTATAGGCCATTTCGTATGCGCCCTTGCCGACGGCTTTGCGCAGCATTTCTTCCGCCGCGTGGGCGCTAAAGCTCCCCGCCAGCAGTAACGAAGTTAACAACAGTGAACGGCGCAGACGCGGCGCGGACAGATGACGTAATGACATGACGACTCCCTTTGATAAAACAAATATATGCCTGCTCGACAGTGCTTCCGGGGCGCAAAATCATCGCTTTGCGCTCTTCTTTGGAATGCGAATAGTAATCATTATTTATCGCAATGTGGAGCGTTAATTACCCGTAGCGCTCTCGGCATCACGCAATTCTTGCTATTTGTTAACTCAAATTCCGTTAAGTCTTTTCAAAAAATTTACAAAAGAGCTAACATATATACATATGTTCCGTTTGGTTCGTTTTGTGAGTAACTTTGATGAAAATCCTTTCCGTGCGCGCCGCCGCGCTCCCCGCTCTGATTTTGCCGCTGGTCTCCGCAGGGCCAACCGCTCTCGCCGCTGAACAGACCATGGTGGTTACCGCCGCGCCGTCGGCGGTTTCTGAACTCGATACCCCCGCCGCCGTTAGCGTGGTTAACGGCGATGAGATGCGCCAGGCCGCGCCGCGGGTAAACCTCTCCGAGTCGCTGGGCGCGGTACCGGGACTGCAGGTGCAAAACCGCCAGAACTACGCGCAGGATCTGCAGCTTTCGATTCGCGGCTTCGGGTCCCGCTCCACCTACGGCGTGCGCGGGCTGCGTATTTACGTCGACGGTATCCCGGCCACCATGCCCGATGGCCAGGGGCAAACCTCGAATATTGATATTGGCAGCCTCGATTCGCTCGAGGTGCTGCGCGGGCCTTTTTCCGCCCTGTACGGTAACTCCTCCGGCGGGGTGATCAACGCCACCAGCCAGACCGGAAGCCAGCCGCCCACTATCGAAGCCAGCAGCTACTACGGCAGCTTTGGCACCTGGCATTACGGTATGAAAGCGACCGGCGCGGTGGGCGACGGCAGCCACGCGGGCGACGTCGACTACGTGGTTTCCACCAACCGCTTCACCACCCACGGCTCCCGCGACCATAGCGGCGCGCGTAAGAATCTCGCCAACGCGAAGCTCGGCGTGCGTATCAATGACGTCAGTAAGCTGACCCTGCTGTTTAACAGCGTGGATATTAAAGCTAATGACGCGGGCGGCCTGAGCTACGACGAATGGCAAAATAATCCGCGCCAGTCGCCAAGAGGCGATGAGTACAATACCCGCAAAACCATCAAACAGACCCAGGCCGGTTTACGCTACGAGCGACAGCTGAGCGAGCAGGACGATCTGAGCGTGATGATGTACGCCGGTGAACGTGAAACCACCCAGTATCAATCGATTCCTCGCGCTCCGCAGCTCAAACCCACCCATGCTGGCGGCGTTATCGACCTGACGCGTCACTACCAGGGGATTGATACCCGCTGGACCCACCGCGGCGAGCTGCTGGTGCCGGTCACCTTTACCACCGGTCTTGATTACGAAACCATGAGCGAGCGCCGCAAAGGTTACGAAAACTTTGTTATGAGCGACGGCGCGCCGCAGTACGGTGAAAAGGGAGACCTGCGCCGCAACGAGCGTAACCTGATGTGGAACGTCGATCCCTATCTGCAAACCCAGTGGCAGCTCACCGAGAAACTCTCTCTGGACGCGGGCGTGCGCTACAGCTCGGTTTGGTTCGATTCCAACGATTATTACATTACGCCGGGCAACGGTGATGACAGCGGCGAGGCCAGCTATCATAAATGGCTGCCGGCAGGATCGCTGAAATATGCGGTAACCGACGCGTGGAACGTCTACGTCTCCGCCGGCCGTGGTTTCGAAACGCCGACCATTAATGAGCTTTCCTATCGCTCCGGCGACCAGGGCGGGCTGAACTTTGGCCTGCAGCCGTCCACCAACGAAACCGTTGAAATTGGCAGCAAGGCGCGTATCGGCAACGGCCTGTTGACCGCCGCGCTGTTCCAGACCGACACCGACAATGAGATTGTCGTCGACGCCAGCAGCGGCGGGCGTACCAGCTACAAAAACGCCGGGAAAACCCGTCGCCAGGGGATGGAGCTGGGGCTGGATAAGCAGTTCGGCGAGAGCTGGCGTTTAAAAGCGGCCTGGACCTGGCTGGATGCGACCTATCGTACCAACGTCTGTGATGATACCAGCTGTAAAGGCAATCGCATTCCGGGGATCGCCCGCAACATGGGCTATGCCTCCTTTGGCTACCAGCCCGAAAAAGGCTGGTACGCGGGCAGCGATATTCGCTATATGAGCGATATTATGGCTAACGATGAGAACTCCGCCAAAGCCCCATCCTGGACGGTGGTCGGCCTGACGACTGGCTATAAATGGAGCTACGGCAAAATGGATATGGATCTGTTTGGCCGCGTCGATAACCTGTTCGACCGCAGCTACGCGGGCTCGGTTATCGTTAACGAATCCAACGGCCGCTACTACGAACCGGCGCCGGGCCGTAATTACGGTATCGGTCTAAATCTGGCATGGCGGTTTGAGTAACGCTTAATTGCGGGACCTCAACGGGATCGCTTGCAGGATCCTGTTGAGGGTTAGCCGTGGATGCTCGATGGCGTTAAATCACGTTTCTTAACGACAATTCGAAAATGATCTTTTCCGCCTGGCAGGAGAAGGCAATCGAAGCCTCAAGCTTTGCCTCATCGCCGGCGGCCACGATGGTATAGTCGACCTGCGGCGGCTCGCTGGCGGGCGCGGCGGCCAGGGCGCGTTCGCGGACGGCCGCGATGGTGGACTCGGCCTCTTCGCGGGTGGCGAAGTTTTTCTCTACCCGCCAGACGCAGTCCTCATTATCAATAATCGAGCCCACGTCAATGGCGCAGCCTTTGGTACTGCATTTATCTACAACATCTTTCATTGCGGTTACCTCTTGAAGTTTTCTTTAGAATAAGAATCCGTTGGCGGAAAGCAAACCATGAATATTTGTATGGTTGAGTCGTTTTATCATTATAGGCCTCCGCGAGAAGCGACTTTTTGCGCCACCGCATGGCTACCCCCTGATTGCGCAAGGATCAGGCAGATAGATTGGCAGGGCGTCGCGCGATATCGGCGCTCAATCGTGCACGTCATCACACTATCCTGCGCTAAGCCTCGTCTATACCGCTTTACGGCGTTACCCTTGTCACAAAATAACGCCAACAAGGAGCTGCTATGGCACTGCCAGTGATTATCGATTGCGATCCGGGTCATGATGACGCGATTGCCCTCGTTCTTGCCCTCGCCTCACCCGAACTCAATGTTAAAGCCGTCACCTCCTCCGCGGGAAATCAGACCCCGGACAAAACCCTGCGCAACGTCCTGCGGATGCTCACCCTGCTTAAGCGCCCGGATATTCCGGTAGCCGGCGGCGCGCTCAAGCCGTTGATGCGGGAGCTGATTATCGCCGATAACGTGCATGGCGAGAGCGGTCTTGACGGTCCGGCGCTGCCGGAACCGGGCTTTGCCGCCCAGGCGTGCACCGCCGTCGAGCTGATGGCCAAAACCCTGCGCGACAGCGCCGAGCCGGTCACCATCGTCGCAACCGGCCCGCAAACCAACGTCGCCCTGCTGCTCAACAGCCACCCTGAACTGCATGCCAAAATTGCCCGCATCGTGATAATGGGCGGTGCGATGGTGCTGGGTAACTGGCAGCCGGCGGTCGAGTTTAATATCTACGTCGACCCGGAAGCGGCGGAGATCGTTTTCCAGTCCGGCATTCCGGTGGTGATGGCCGGGTTAGACGTCACCCATAAAGCGCAAATTCACGTTGAGGATATTGAGCGCTTCCGCCGCATTGGCAACCCGATATCCACCATCGTCGCCGAACTGCTCGACTTCTTCCTTGAGTACCATAAGGATGAGAAATGGGGCTTTGTCGGCGCGCCGCTGCACGACCCGTGCACCATTGCCTGGCTGCTGAAGCCGGAGATGTTTACCACCGTTGAACGCTGGGTCGGCGTGGAAACGCAGGGGAAATATACCCAGGGAATGACCGTGGTCGATTTCTACAATCTGACCGGCAGGAAGCCGAACGCAACGGTGATGCTCGATGTCGATCGCCAGGCGTTTGTTGACCTGCTGGCGGAGCGGCTGGCCTTTTACGCGTAAATCATCATAAAACCGGCAGGCGCGATGCCTGCCGGGAAAAAGCTACTCGTCAGGAGAGACGCGAACCACCACTTTACCGAAGTTCTCGCCCTTCAGCAGACCGATGAGCGCCTGCGGCGCGTTCTCCAGGCCGTCAACCACCTGCTCGCGGTATTTGATTTTCCCTGCCTGCACCCAGCGCCCCATCTCCTGCTGGAACTCGGCAATCCGGTGCCCGTAATCCTGGCCGATAATAAAGCCCTGCATACGGATGCGTTTTTTGAGGATTGTCGCCATCAGCAGCGGTAAACGATCCGGGCCGTCGGGCAGCGCGGTGGCGTTGTAGCCGCTGACCAGGCCGCAAACCGGCACGCGGGCCGAGGTGTTCAGCAGCGGCAGTACTTCATCAAACACTTTCCCACCGACGTTCTCATAGTAGATATCGATCCCCTGCGGGCAGGCTTCAAGCAGTTTGACGGCGAAATCGGGCGCGCGGTGATCGATGCAGGCGTCGAAGCCGAGGGTTTCTACCGCATAGCGGCACTTCTCGTTGCCGCCCGCGATGCCCACCGTACGGCAGCCTTTCAGCTTCGCAATCTGTCCGACCGTTGCGCCAACCGGCCCGGTGGCGGCGGCGACCACCAGCGTTTCACCCGCTTTCGGCTGACCAATATCCAGCAGCCCCATATAGGCGGTAAAGCCCGGCATGCCGAGGATCCCCAGCGCCCAGGAAGGGTGTTCCGGGCTCTCGCCTAACTTCACCAGCCCGCTGCCGTCGGAGAGTTCATAATCCTGCCAGCCGCCGTAGCCCAGCACCCAGTCGCCGGGCTGATAATCATCATGGTTCGATGTCACGACGCGGCTCACGGTGCCGCCCAGCATAACCGCGCCAACGGCGACCGGCGGCGAATAGGAAGGCGCGTCGCTCATCCGCCCGCGCATATAGGGATCTAAAGACAGAAAGACGGTGCGCAGCAGTAGCTGTCCCGGCCCGGGAGAAGCGACCTCACCCTCTTCCAGGCGGAAGTTTTCCCCGGTCGGCTCGCCGTGCGGACGGGATGCCAGCACCCAACGGCGGTGGCGTTGCGGATTGAAAGCCATAACAAACTCCTCTTTTGACAAGTCTGTATTGAGGCTAGCTGCTTTCCCGGCAACGCGCATTGACATTATGAGGCAGATTGATTGAGCCGGACCACCAGATAGACGCAGGGCTGCGTGGTTTCATTAATAAAGCGGCAGTCGTTCGGCGGCCCGAGCTCCAGGCAATCCCCCGCCTGCATTTCGTGGCGTGCGTTGCCTTCGAGAAAGACCAGTTCGCCCTGCTGTAGCCAGATGAGCTGCCGGGCCAGCGCATAGGATGACGCGGGCATAGGAACGTCGCTGCCAGCCGGAAGTTCCACCTGCACCAGATCGATAGGCAGGTCGCTACGCGGAGAAACGTGACGCCGAAGATAGTGGCTCTGCGGATCGTGCCACACCGGCTGATGAGCCAAACGCAGCAGCTTGCCTTCCTGCATCTCCGCCCTGGCGATCAGCGTCGACATGCTAATGCCGAAGGCGCCGGAAAGCCGTCCAAGCATCGACGCCGTCGGGCTGCTTTCGCCGCGCTCGATCTTGTGGATCATCGCCCGCGATGCCCCAGCCCGTTCGGCGAGTTCGCTGAGCGACCAGCCGCGGGATTCCCGCTCGATTCGGATGCGTGCGCTGATGCGCTGGTTGAGGTTGTCTTCTATAGTATTCATAACGTGACACTATAGTGTAGCCCTACTGTTTCTACAACCAGACGCCGATAGCGGCGATTATCGTGAAAAGGCCCGGCGTAATACACCACCGGGCAAGGCAGAAAAGGATGCAATCCGTTAACTAAACTCCCTCAAGACCATAAATGAAAAGAAAACGCCCGTCAGATAAAGACGCGCAGCCCCACTGCGCCAAGATTGTCGTCAATATTCCACGCTTCGTTATCGTTGCCCCAGGCTTTTTCGTAGCCGTATTCAAGATAGGTCACCGCGTTTTTCCCCAGCCAGTAATCGGTGCCCAATACCGTCGACTGGAAGTGCTGCCCATCCATCGCATCGCCTCCCTGCGACCAGTTAAAATCAACGTACACGCCCCAGGCCGGGGTGATTTTAAACTGTGAATCATATTCCAGGCCAAGCACCGTTTCCTGGTCATCACCCTGCTGGTTATTATGTTCGTAATGGCCGCTGGTCGCCGCTGTAACATCATTCACTTTATTGAGGTAATAAGTCACTTCCGCACCGTTATACCAGGCATGATCGCCAACGCTTGTCGTATATTTCGCGTTCATGCCCATGCTATAAGTATTGCCGTCATAGGCATCGCCGTTATTATCGGTGTAATTAAAACAGTGTCCGTTCGGGCCAAAATTCTGGCAGCCGCTGACTGACCCGCTATTTACCGTGTAATTGTTATACGCCACCGCGCTGGAGACGGAGAAGCCGTTATCCCAACGGTACTGCGCGGCAGCCGCGGCGCCGCCGTGAACGGTGGTTGAACCATCGCGGTAAGCGTCATGCAGATTCGGCCCATCGCCGTAGGCCGCAAAGCCGATGCTGTCGACGTTGTCATTGCCTTGCCCCATGACGCCAATCGTCATATTGTTATCATTGTAATAATAGATTGCCGCGGAATTAATAATATCCGTCGACATTCCGGCGGTATCATGTTTCGCTTTACCGCCCCAGGCATAAGTCGTATCAATACCCAGCCCCCAGTCCGTGGGAGCATACTGTTTGCCGAAGGTCACCACGCCATAGCGGTCGTTGCCAATACCGGCATAAGCCTGCCGGGTATAAACATCATTGCCCTGGTCATCGGTGGCGGAATCTAAACCATGAACGCCGGTCTCATAATAACCGACGGCATAATTACTCAGGCCGTTCAGGTCAAAATTATGCCGCACGGCAACCCCCAGCCGCGAGTCATTATTCTGTATATTATGTTCCTGAGTATGATTAGAGTCCGTTTTGGCCATTAAACGTACGGATCCTAAAATACCGATTGCCGTATCGTCATTGCTCCACAGCGTCTCCCCTTTAGTCTGCGTCGCGGTATAAGCCGGTGCCGCCTGTAGCGCGGTGGTTTCAGCCGCCATAGCGGAATTGCCCAATATAGCCCCCATGGCCATTGCCAATATTGACGGCATTAATTTCTTCATATTTTGTGTACGCGCCATTGCTTCACCCTTGTTAGCAAAATCATTCCCTGCGTATAAATACGCATAATAGTGTAAACAGAATATCGTTATATAAAATCCAACAGAGCCATATCGAATAACTTCTCGACATGCGCTCTGCTTAACCGAAATATATCTTCAGGGGTTAGACTAGTTCTATTGGGTGAAAATAAAAAGCGGACTGCCATCACAATGATTTACATCATCACCAATATAATCAATGAGTTATGATGAAATTAATTTCTTTTCTGCATGTCAGGAAAATCCAAATCCGGTAAATAAAAATGTAAAATATGACGGCAGATTAACAGTAATATATTTAATAAATTCTCTAATCATGAAATATAAATACGAATGATGTTTCTGCGCAGGCAACCCAGGGTCGCGCAGTCATCGCACACAACGGACCCGACCGGCCTGAGGAAAAATTTATGCCTAAACCAGGTGACAGCCTTGCGTACATTATTGTAATAATACTGTACTACTATAGTGTACAAGCTTTGAGGACACCATGAGCATCCGCCATGCCAGCAAAGACGATTGCGCGGCAATCGCTGAAATCTACAACCATGCGGTCGTCCATACCGCCGCCATCTGGAACGACAAAACCGTCGATACCGACAACCGTATTGCCTGGTTCGAAGCCCGGCAGATAGCCGGTTATCCCGTGCTGGTGAGCGAAGAAAACGGCGTGATTACCGGTTACTCCTCCTTCGGCGACTGGCGCGCCTTTGACGGCTTTCGCCACACCGTCGAACATTCCGTCTATGTCCACCCCGATCATCAGGGGAAAGGGCTGGGCCGCAGCCTGCTCGTCGCCCTCATCGCCGAGGCGAAACGGCTGAATAAGCACGTCATGGTCGCCGGCATTGAAGCGCAAAACGAGGCTTCATTGCATCTGCATGAAACGCTGGGCTTTATCACCACCGGGCAGATGCCGCAGGTCGGCACGAAATTTGGCCGCTGGCTGGATCTGACCTTTATGCAGCTGCAGCTTGACGATCGCCGCGATCCGGACGGCAGCGCATGAATCAAACGCTGACCCTGGCCTGTTTAATCGCCGCTGGCGTCGGGCTGGTGCTGCAAAACACGCTGATGGTGCGCATTACCCAGTCCGCATCGACCATCCTGATCGCCATGCTGCTTAACTCGCTGGTCGGCATCGTGATTTTCGTGACAATACTGCTGCTTAAGCACGGCGCGGCGGGGTTTCAGGAGCTGGCGGTCAGCGTAAAGTGGTGGACGCTTATTCCCGGTCTGCTGGGCTCGTTCTTTGTCTTTGCCAGCATCAGCGGCTATCAGAACGTCGGGGCGGCAACCACGATTGCGGTATTGATTGCCAGCCAGCTGGTTGGGGGCTTAGTGATAGATCTGATTCGCGCGCACCACGTCTCGCTACGCGCGCTGTTTGGCCCGCTCTGCGGGGCGGTGATGCTGGTTATCGGCGCCTGGCTGGTGGCCAGGCGCCAGTTCTAGCGGCGTAACTAGTGAATCTCGCCGCCGCGGGTCAGCTGCTCCCGGCGAGCTTCCTGCTCCTCGTGCTGCTGGCGGCCGTGGTGGGCGATGGCGTTACGCAAACGCTGCTGCTGAACGTAGCGCTCTTCCCGCCCCAGCCCCGCGTCATCGCTCAGCGCGATCAGCAGTTCATTCATATGGCTAATAACGCTTTCGGCAATCGCGGCGTCCACGCGCGCGACGACCTCATCCAGATGCGACATGCTTCTCTCCTTCCGGCTTAATTGAGTTTAACTTTGGAAAAATCGCTGCCCATCAGGCTCACGCTGTAGCCGCTCACGTTGCTGCGCGTCGCGTAGAAGGTATTACCGGTCGCCAGGGTGATCCAGGGGGCCTGCTGCTGAAAAATCTCCTGCGCCTGAGCGTAGAGTCCGGCGCGCGCCTGCGGGTCGCTGACCAGGATAGCCTTTTTCACCAGCGCATCGTAGGTCTTATCGCACCAGCGGGCAACGTTAGAGCCAGTTTTAATGTTATCGCAGCTTAACAGGGTGCCGGCGAAGTTATCCGGATCGCCATTATCAGACATCCAGCCAAACAGCGCGCTGTCGTGCTCGCCTTTACGCATGCCGGCGAGGTATTCACCCCATTCATAAGTAACGATTTTGGCTTTGATCCCAACCTTGCTCCAGTCATTTTGAATCATCTCGGCAATACGTCGGGAATTGGGGTTATACGGCCGCTGCACCGGCATCGACCACAGGGTGACTTCGGCCCCTTTTTCCAGCCCGGCCTGCTTGAGGAGATCTTTCGCTTTTTGCGGATCGTAGTCGTAATCAGGCAGATCTTTCTTATAGCCCAGCATATTGGCGGGGATCGGCGATTTCGCGACGCTGCCGGAGTCCAGGAAGACCGCTTTCACGATTGCCTGCTTGTCGGTAGCGTAGTTCAGCGCCTGGCGCACCAGTACGTTATCAAACGGCTTTTTCTCGGTATTAAAGGCCAGATAGCCTACGTTGAGCGCCTCAACCGCATGCAGCGCCAGATCTTTATTGCCCTTAATCACCGGGAACTGTACCGGCGACGGCGCGGGGATAATCTGGCATTCATTGGTTTGCAGCTTCGCCAGCCGCGTCTCAACGTTCGGTGTGATCGAGAAAATCAGGTGTTTGGTCGGCACGTCACCGTCCCAGTAGTGCGGGTTGGCGACATAGCGGATCAGCGAATCCGCTTTATATTGCTGCAGCGCGTAGGGTCCGGTACCAATAGGCCAGGTATCGACATACTCCGGGGTGCCTTTTTTCATCATCGCATCGGCATATTCGGCAGACAGAATCGACGCAAAATCCATTCCCCAGTCGGCGAGGAACGCCGCGTTCGGCTCGTTCAGCACAAACTGCACGTGATAATCATCGATTTTTTTGACGTCTTTGATCAGCTTATCCAGCCCAACGTCGTGGAAGTATTCGTAATGTCCCTGGGAAACATTATGGTACGGATGGCTGGCATCTTTCTGCCGCAGCACCGAGAACAGCACGTCATCGGCGTTGAAATCACGGGTCGGCTTGAAGTATTTGTTGCTGTTGAACTGCACGCCCTTACGCAGGGTGAAAGTCCAGGTTTTACCGTCCGGGGAGACGCGCCATTCGGTGGCCAGCGAGGGAATCGGCGTATTTTTGACCGGGTCAAAGTTTATCAGGCGGTTATAAAGCACCTGGGAACTGGCGACGAAAGACGGGCCCGAGCTGGCAATCTGCGGGTTGAAAGATTCCGGCGAAGCTTCCGAACAATAGACCAGCGTATCGTTGCCCGCTGCCCAGGCGCCTGCCGCCGGCAGTAGCGCGCTCAACGCCAGCGCAAGAAACGTTTTCCCTGTAGACATGGTTATAAGCCTTATGAATTTGTTATAAGTCCTTTAATAACAGCACAGGAGAATTCAACCGGCAAATAATCAATTGCTATCAGGTTATGCTAAAAACCGCGTTTTCGCCGATAAATTCAACATCCTCTCGATTGGCGTCATCGAACTTCTTCATAAATGTGAACCCTGCGCAAAGTTACGAAAAAAGCGGGCGATAACCGCCCGACCGCCAGCGCGCGGCGGCGCAACCCGGTACACTCGGCAAATCGTAACGCCAGGAGAAGCCAATAATGACAATAACCTGCAATCTATACACCAACGGCCAGTGGCATGATGCTGAAGGTCATGCCACCTTTACCCGCGATAATCCGCTCACGCACGAACGCGCCTCCGTTGCCAGCGCCGCCAGCCTGGCGGATGCCCGCCGCTGCGCCGCTGCCGCCGGCGCGGCGTTCCCGCAGTGGCGCGATACGGTACCCGCCGAGCGCCGACGTCTCCTGCTGGAGGCCGCGGAAGAGATGCTGCGCCGTGAGGCGAAATTTATCGCCGCGATGGCGGCGGAAACGGGAGCCACCGCGCACTGGGCCGGTTTTAACGTTCATCTGGCCGCCGATATCCTGCGCGAAGCCGCCGCCCTGACCACACAAATTGAGGGCCAGGTGATCCCTTCCAACGTGCCGGGAAATCTGGCGTTGGGCATCCGCCAGGGAGCAGGCGTGGTGCTTGGCATGGCGCCGTGGAACGCGCCATTAATCCTCGCGACCCGCGCTATCGCCACGCCGCTGGCCTGTGGAAATACGGTTATCCTCAAAGGCGCGGAGCTTTCACCGGCGACGCAGGGGCTGATTATCGATGCCCTGGCGGCGGCAGGCTTTCCCGCGGGCGTGGTCAATTATCTGACCTGCGCCCCCGCCGACGCGCCTGCGCTGGTGGAGTTACTGATTGCCCACCCCGCCGTACGCCGCATCAATTTCACCGGCTCCACGCCGGTGGGGCGGATAATCGCCCGCACCTGCGGCGAACATCTGAAACCCGCGGTGCTGGAGCTCGGCGGCAAAGCGCCGCTGCTGGTGCTGGATGACGCCGATCTCGAACAGGCCGCCGCAGGCGCAATTTTTGGCGCATTTGCCAACGCCGGACAAATCTGCATGTCCACCGAGCGCATCATCGTCGACGCGACAGTCGCGGAAGCGTTTGTGGCGCAGCTGGCCAGACGCGCCGCCGCCCTGCCCGCCAGCCTGCTCGGCCCGGTGGTGGACATGAAGACCGTCACCCGCTGCAATGCCTTGATAGAGGACGCGCTGGCGAAGGGGGCGCGCCTGCTGGCCGGCGGCCTATCCGATTCGACGCAAATGCGCGCCACCCTGCTTGATGGCGTCACCCGGGAAATGCGCATCTGGCATGAGGAGTCGTTCGGTCCGGTGAAATCGATTATTCGCGTTAAGGACGAAGCTGAAGCGCTGGCCGTCGCCAATGAAAGCGAATATGGCCTCTCGTCGGCGATATACAGCCGGGACAGCGCCAGGGCGTGGAACCTGGCGCAAAATCTGCAAACCGGCATTTGCCACATCAACGGCCCCACCGTACATGACGAAGCGCAAATGCCGTTTGGCGGCTGCAAATCGTCAGGCTACGGCCGCTTTGGCGGACGCGCGGGAATTGCCGAGTTTACCGAGCTACGCTGGGTAACGCTGCAAACGGTCCCGCGCGAGCTCCCGTTTTAAGCCTCAGGGCTGCCAGTGGTTATTGAATTCCCACAGGCGAGTGAAGGCAACATCATCAAGCTGCCGTTCTGCGGAAGTGTTGCCGCGGAACGGCCGGGCGGTGGTGGCCGCAGCGTCCCAGGGGGAAAGCCGATCGTAGCTTTGATCGATAATACTGTTGGCAATAAGCACCTGCCCGTTAGCGGTTTTACCCGCTAAATAACCGGTCTTCCCCGCCCCCTGATCCCAGGCGCGGCCCAGCTTCGCCTTGAAGCTGCCCTGATAGCCGCCGTCGCCGGTAAAGCGGCTATTCTTCACCAGAAAGCCGTATGGATTATCCGGCAACGTATTCGGCGCAAGCACGTATGCCTCAGGCGAGCGGCGCGTTGAGACGGTGTGAAAATGGACGTTATCAAAAACGGCGTTCGCCCGGCCAAAGACGTAGTCCACATCCCCTTCGACGTAGCTGTCTTTCACGTATACCCGGCTGATACGGTCGGTTACCGCCTCATTGCGCCGATTGCTGGTATTTACGTAGAGCGTGTCCTGACGTCCGAGCAGGCGGACGTTCTCCAGCTGCACGCGATCGCCGTCCGTCCGCAGCGCCACGCCCTGATGCGTCCCACCGTCGACGGTATCCAGCAGGCTATTGGCTACGCTGAGATTCAGCAGCTGAAAATCCGCACTTTGCGACCAGACCACCGCCGCGCAGTTGGTGCCTATCGTCTTGCTGGTTCGCCCGGCGCACAGCGCATACTGATACCATGCCGGATCGCCTTCGCGGTATTGCTGTTGGCTATTTACCCGCTGGCGATAGCGCGCTACCGAGAACTGCGAGTCTATTGCCAGCTCAATTCTCACCTCTTCAGGACTATCTCCGGCGCCGTAGAGGGTTATCGGCGGCGCGCCTTCAGGGATATAGACCGTCTCCCGATAGATGCCCGGTTCGATGCGGATATAGATGCGCGCCTCCTGCGCCCCATGCTGGCCTATTGCCGCGTTAACCGCCTGCTGAATGCGGGTGAACGGCGCTCCCGAGGGTGCCACGCGCCACGCGCTCTCGGTTTGCGGGAGGTGAACTGGCGATGGCGACCAGGGGCCATCGGGGTCATTTAACGCACCGCCTTGCGCAAAATAGCGCTCAATGGTGAAGGTTGCCGCTTCTGCCGCCGTAAGCTGCGGACGGGAGGTCGTCCCGCGCGGAGTTTGCGTCGCGCACCCTTGCAGAACCAGCGGTGTAAAGAGTAAAGCCGAGATACCCAGGATAGTGATTTTTCGCATTTCACGCTCGCCATGAATAAAAGAAACGATATATCAAAATAAATGAAATATAGTTTCTTTTTATATGCAGCGATCACGAATCAGGCTTCTGCCTCCATGGCGGAGTAAAAATCGGCGAGCGTACGGGCCAGCGCCGATGGGTTTTCCCACGCCATTGAGTGCCCGGCCTGGGGTATCACCAGCAGCGGGATCCCGGCGGCTTCGCTATCCGTCGCTTCCCGGGCCGGTAGCGAATATTCACCATATATCAGAGCTTTAGGGCAGGATAAGTGGATAAAGCGGCTAAACCAGGAGGGATTAATGCCCTTCACCAGGCTGGTCGCGCCGCGCCACACCGCCCAGGGGGCGCTGTTTTGCAGACAGCCGGCCCAAGGCGAAGCGTCGGCGGACAGCATGTCGGCGTAGCCGCGAGCAATAAAGCGTTCTTCAGTTTGTTCGGCGATACGTCTACTGTACATGCCGCCCCCGGGATAGAGATTAGGCTCAGCCACCAGCAGCGCCCGCACCCGTCCGGCGAGCCGCTCGGCCGCTTCAATCGCGACGCTGCCCCCCATACTGTGGCCATAAAGATAGCAGCGCTCAAGCCCTAAGCGGTCCAGCAGCTCAACCACCACCCCGGCCTGATCGCCAATACGGTAGCCGAAGGACTCGGGTTTATCGCTGTAGCCGAAACCGGGTAAATCGACAAGAATCATTCGCCGCCCGGCCAGCGCCGGGTCGGCGGCAACGCGCGGATAGTCATAGGTAGAGGCGCAGCCCAGGCCGTGGATAAAAACAACAGGGTCGCCGCGACCGGGCAGGTCGAGCCAGCGCACTATAGCGCCAGCCTGTGAAGAGTAAAAACTAAGCATCGAAAAGGCTCCGTGAGTGATGACTGTTTTTTTATACAGTCATAACCAAGAGTGAGCCATCAATTTTTCCTTCAAAACAGGGAGACCAGCAGCGCCATGGGAAAACTGAACGGCCATGTCGCACCAATCAACAGCGCCGCCAGCAGGCGGATCCAGCGGCTCTCTTTCGTTAAGAACCAGCTGATTACCGCGCAGATGAAGCCCATAACTCCGTAAAAAATCAGCATTTTCTGGTATAACGTCATTTTTCTTCTTCCTTCCCTGACAAGCATTTTCGCCGATCGCGATGCCTTTTCGCACCCCCAGAGTGCGTCAGAGATTATGGTATTTTAAAACAGGTAACAGGGTTAATTTCAGAAAAACGCCCGATTCGTCTTTGTCCGATAGCGCAAACTTTGAGCTCGTACTATAAATGTAGAGGCTTATTTATAAAGGTGGCGTTATGGATGTTTCCAGCAAAACCGTTCTTCTGATAAATGTCGGCGTGGCACTTGCGCTTATCGGCCTGTTATCCGTTCGTTTTGGTTGGTTTTAGCGATTTTACTCAGCAATGAAACCTAAAAAAGCAGCCCATGAAGGCTGCTTTTTTACGATTTGAAAGACCCCGGCTCCGCAGCAGACAGGGTCTTTTGCGCGGTAATCAGCTTCTGGACGTCGGGATTCCAGGCCGGCAAAAGATCGACTTTTTCACTATCCCATGCGGCCGCCATGCAGACCGGTTCCGCGACGCCCTGCTCTTCACAGCCCATAATCTGTTTGGCCGGAAAATTCCCGTAAAGCATCGCCGTGGCGCAGGCCACAAAAAGGAAACACGCTATTTTTTTCAAAACAATATCAACTTCGAAGCAACAAATTGCGCCGAATGTTCGCATGAGCGGCTATAGAAAGTCAAACCTGCGTCCTTTCTCTTATCAACGTCCTGGATATGCGTAATATTTAACATAAATATTACAATTACGCAGAATCTAAAGATTATCGCGCGCGAATAAATATCACCGGATTTATATTACCGATCGCAGGCATAATAATTTCATCTGCCGCGTCCAATAACATGATTATTAATAGGGTTAATGCCGGGCCTCAATATCATTCCGGCACGACCACCAGCGCTTAACGGTAGAGTTAAAAACAAAGGCGCTTTTCATACCGGTGGGGAATTGTTTACTGTTCTTTATACTCGCCTGGACGCGATGCCGGTATGCGATCATCATTATTAGCAGGTTCCAGGGCAGACAGGATTGCAGTAGAATGACCCCATAATTAGAAATTATTTATACATCAATAGATTACAACGGCAGCAGACAGCCAGACATCCCCGCCAGGTTTTAAATGATAAGAAATATCATTTGCGTTATTTAGCACAAAATCATACATTCATAATCACAAGTTATGCGAAGCTTGTTTTTTACTCATTTATTTTTGAGGTGGTACATGTCAGGAATCGCCCTTCTCATTGTGGCGCTTATTTTACTCATTGCTGCAATTTATAATCTTTTTTCCTATGTTCGCGAACGTCGCCAGGCGAATTTACCGAGCAAAAAAACAAAACGTTAGTCTGATAATCATTTTCGAAAAACCAGATGACCTGATACGTAATAAATTGATGACGCTACGATATCAGGCACACTCGCAGTAACAAACCCGCAGCGACCGTACAACAAAAAGCCCCTGCATATCATGCAGGGGCTTACGAATCATTATCAATCGTTGCAGTGTCCCGTTAAGGGTGCATCCTGCACCCTGGGGGGTACCAGCCCCATCCGGCGCTTATCTCCGGCACTCATCATGGCTTAGCTCTTGAAGGGGCATGAGAATATTCTCATAAAGCAGCGCTTCCGTTTTAGCTTTTTTTGCTATAACTAACTATTAGCAGGGTAATCAGTCCGCTTCGCGATTATCACGAACGCGTCCTATCCGTGCTTAATCATGACGTGCCGGATCGTGGTGTAATCCTCCAGACCGTACATCGACATATCCTTGCCGTAGCCCGAAAGCTTCTGCCCGCCGTGCGGCATTTCGCTCACCAGCATGAAATGGGTGTTAACCCAGGTGCAGCCATACTGCAGACGCGCGCTCAGGCGATGCGCCCTGCCGACGTCCCTGGTCCAGACCGACGAAGCCAGACCATACTGCGAATCGTTGGCCCAGCTCAGCGCCTGCTCTTCGTCATGAAATGAGGTAATACTGACAACCGGGCCGAAGACCTCGCGCTGGACAATCGCATCTTCCTGCTTCGCTCCCGCCAGCAGCGTCGGCTGATAGTAGTAACCGTTGCCTGGCGCTTTGCTGCCGCCGGTGACCACCTGAATATGCGGTAGCGCGCTGGCGGCATCGACTGCGGCGCAGACTCTGTCCAGATGCGCCTGCGAGCTCAGCGGCCCCAGCTCGGTCGTTTCGTCTTCCGGCGGGCCCATCTTCAGGCTGGCGACCGCGGCGCCGAGTTTTTCCACCAGCTGGTCATAAACTCCGGCCTGGGCGTAAATCCGGCAGGCGGCGGTACAGTCCTGGCCTGCGTTATAGAATCCAAAGGTCCGTACGCCCTCCACCACCGCGTCGATATCCGCGTCATCAAAGACGATAACCGGCGCTTTCCCGCCCAGTTCCATATGCGTACGTTTAATCGACGATGCGGTATGGCCGATGATATGCGCGCCGGTGGCGATCGAACCGGTCAACGACACCATGCGGACCTTCGCGTGAGCGGTCAGCGGATCGCCGACCGTTGCGCCGCGGCCAAACAGCACGTTAAGCACCCCGGCCGGGAAAACGTCTTTTGCCAGCTCACCCAGTTTGAGTGCCGTTAAAGGGGTGATCTCCGAGGGTTTGATCACCACGCAGTTGCCTGCCGCCAGCGCCGGGGCCAGCTTCCATGCCGCCATCATCAGCGGGTAGTTCCAGGGCGCGATGGAGGCCACCACGCCAACCGGGTCGCGGCGAATCATGGAGGTGTGGCCTTCGAGATACTCACCCGCCGCCATGCCCGGCAGACAGCGGGCCGCGCCGGCAAAGAAGCGGAAGACATCGGCGACCGCCGGTAGCTCATCGTTGACCACGCAGTGCAGCGGCTTACCGCAGTTGAGCGATTCAAGCTCAGCCAGCGCCTGCGCATGTTCAGTAATCACGTCCGCCAGCGACAACAGACATTCGGCGCGGAACTTCGGCGTGGTCTGACTCCAGCTAACAAAGGCCCGATCCGCGGCCTCAACCGCAGCGTCTACCTGCGCCGCCGTGGCCTCAGCAATCGACAGGATCTCGTCACCGGTGGCGGGATTAAACACCGGCACGGTCTCGCCTTCTCCAGCCACTAACTTACCGTTAATCAAAAGGTTATTTTGCATAGCATTATCCTGTATCGATATTTTATTTTCCGTTTTCAGCGCTGACGTCGCCGTCACGGGTGAGCCACCAGGCCCCCAGAATCGGCATCATCGTCACCAGCATCACCAGCAGCGCAACCACGTTGGTCACCGGAACATCGCGCGGGCGTCCGAGCTGATTGAGCAGCCAGAGCGGCAGCGTGCGCTCGTGCCCGGCGGTGAACGTGGTGACGATAATTTCATCAAACGACAGGGCAAACGCCAGCATGCCTCCCGCCAGCAGCGCCGAGCCCAAATTGGGCAGCACCACATAGCGAAAGGTTTGCCAGCCCGTGGCGCCTAAGTCCATCGACGCCTCTACCAGGCTCCAGGAGGTCCGGCGAAAGCGGGCAATGAGGTTGTTAAACACCACAACGACGCAGAACGTCGCATGCCCCACGACGATCGTCAGCAACCCGGGTTCCAGATTGACGGCCTTGAAGGCAGTGAGCAGCGCCAGTCCGGTGATAATGCCGGGTAGTGCTATCGGCAACAGCAGCAGTAGCGAGACGGCGTTCTTGCCAAAAAACGTGCTGCGCCATAGCGCACCTGCAGCCAGCGTGCCAAGTAGCAGAGCGATAGCGGTGGAGAGCGCGGCAATTTTAAGTGACAACGTCACGGAATCGATAATATCCCCGCGCCCCGCCGCTTCGCTAAACCAGCGTAACGTCAGGCCCTGTGGCGGAAAGCTGAAGGCGGCATCTTCTGTATTAAACGCATAGAGCGCGATAATCAGCAGCGGGAAATGGAGAAAGATCACCCCTCCCCAGGTTGCCACTTTCAGGAGCAGCGGTGCGCGTTCAGAGTGCATCAAACGCTCCCAGACGTTTCACAAACGCCAGATAAAGGGCAATCAGCACGATGGGCACCAGGGTAAACGCCGCCGCCATGGGCATATTGCCAATCGCCCCCTGCTGGGAATAGACCATATTGCCGATAAAGAACCCCGGCGGCCCCACCAGCTGCGGCACGATAAAATCGCCGAGCGTCAGGGAGAAGGTAAAAATCGAGCCTGCGGCAATGCCGGGAATCGCCAGCGGCAGCACCACGTAGCGGAAGGTCTGGCGCGGACGAGCGCCCAGATCGGCGGAGGCCTGAAGCAATGATGACGGCAGGCGTTCCAGCGCGGCCTGCACCGGCAGGATCATAAACGGCAGCCAGATATAGACGAACACCAGGAAGCGCCCCAGTCCGGACGTCGATAACGTATTGCCGCCGACCGCCGGGATCGTCAGCACCATGCTCAGTACGCTTTCCAGGCCAAGATGGCGCAGGAACCACTGCGCAACGCCATCTTTCGCCAACAGCAGCGTCCATGCATAGGCTTTGACGATATAGCTTGCCCACATCGGCAGCATCACGGCGATGTAGAAAAACGCCTTCATCTTGCCCCGGGTATAGCGGGCCATGTACCAGGCCATAGGCAAGGCCAGAATCGCGCTGGCGACGGTCACCGACAGCGCCATCGTCAGGGTACGGATAATGATGTCGTAGTTCGCCGGGTTAAACAGCGCCTGCAGATTGGCCAGCGTCAGGTCGTGAGTGACCGACATGGTGAAATCGTCGAAGGTGTAGAAGCTTTGCCATAGCAGGGTCAGCAACGATCCCAGATAGACAATGCCAAACCACATGAGCGGGCCAAGCAGAAGCAAAAACAGGGCCAGCGAGGGTTTACGCCAGAACAGCGCGGATACGCGCCCGGTGGTGGCGGACGGAATCGCCATCGTCATATCAGCCTCCGCTCTCCAGCGGCACCATCGCCGCTCGCGACCACGAAGCCAGCACCGTTTGCCCTACCGGCGGCGCGTTTAGTGCGGCATGACCATCACTATTCGCCTGGCTCACCAACAGCTTCTCGCCATTCGCCAGCTTGAGTTCGACGCGGGTCGCGG
Organism: Klebsiella sp. RCJ4; assembly: GCF_009025755.1. NCBI lineage: Bacteria > Pseudomonadati > Pseudomonadota > Gammaproteobacteria > Enterobacterales > Enterobacteriaceae > Klebsiella > Klebsiella sp. RCJ4. The sequence continues at coordinate 55,841 of NZ_WCIN01000002.1, read as the reverse complement.
CCCCCTGATACTGCACCGCCTGCACAACGCCCTCCGTCTGGATCTCCCCGGCAACGTTCAGCCGGATATGTTCCGGGCGCAGCGACCACGTTCCCGCCATCGCGCACAGCTTGTGCGCCTGCTCGCTGCTGAATACGTTGGCGGTGCCGACAAAGCCGGCCACAAACGCCGTTTTAGGCCGCAAATAGAGGTCCTGGGGCGCATCAACCTGTTCGATTCGCCCATTATTAAACACCGCCACGCGATCGGACATCGACAGGGCTTCGCCCTGATCGTGGGTCACAAAAATAAAGGTAATGCCCAGCGCCTGCTGCAGTTTCTTTAACTCCAGCTGCATCTGTTCACGCAGTTTTAAATCCAGCGCCCCGAGCGGCTCATCCAGCAGCAGGACGCGCGGCTGATTCACCAGCGCGCGGGCGATCGCCACCCGCTGGCGCTGGCCGCCGGAAAGCTGCGATGGCCTGCGCGCGTGGACAAACGCGAGCGCGACCTTCTCCAGCGCCTCCAGCGCGCGGGCATGCCGCGCTTTCTTACCGACGCCTTTGACCATCAGCCCGTAGGCGACGTTATCGAGGACCGACATATGAGGAAACAGCGCGTAATCCTGGAACACCGTATTCACGTCGCGCTGCCACGGCGGCAGTTCACTGGCCGCTTTACCAAAAATGCGAATGGCGCCGCCCGAAAGCTGTTCAAACCCTGCAATCAGGCGCAGGCAGGTGGTTTTGCCGGAGCCGGAGGGCCCCAGCATGGAGAAAAATTCGCCATCGCGAATGGCGATGCTGACGCCGTCCACCGCCCGCACGTCGCCGTACAGCCGCGAAACATTATCGAACTCTACCGCGTGCATGTTCTTCGCCTCCGGCGACTTAACGACCGCCCATAATCGCAATGTAATCCTGGGTCCAGCGGCTATAGGGAACAAATTTCCCGCCTTCCGCTACCGGCGTTTTCCAGAACGCGATTTTGGCAAATTCGTTGTAACCATTGGTCTCGCAGCCTTTGTCCCCCAGCAGCGCGCTGGCTTTGCACCCCTCGGGTACCACCGGTAGCGAACCAAACCAGGCCGCGACATCCCCCTGCACTTTCGGCGTCAGCGACCAGTTCATCCATTTATAGGCGCAAACCGGGTGTTTCGCGTCGCTATGCAGCATGGTGGTATCCGCCCAGCCGGTGACGCCCTCTTTCGGGAAAACGGTCGCAATCGGCTGACCTTCCGCCTTCAGACCGTTGGCCTGATAGGGCCAGGCGCTGGAGGCCACGACGCCTTCGTTTTTAAAATCGCTCATCTGTACGGTGGTATCGTGCCAGTAGCGATGAATCAGGGCGTGCTGATCGCGCAGCACCTTGAGTACCGCCTGATATTGCGCTTCGGTAAGCTGATAGGGGTCACTGATACCCAGCTGCGGCTGGGTGGCTTTGACGAACAGCGCGGCATCGGCAATATAAATCGGCCCGTCATAGGCCTGCACGCGGCCCAGGTTGGTTTTACCGTCCGGCAGGTTTTGTTTGACGAACACCACGCTCCAGCTGTCCGGCGGCGTCGGGAAGGTTTTCGTGTTGTACATTAGCAGGTTCGGCCCCCACTGGTAGGGAGTGCCGTAAACCTTACCGTTGACGTTGAACCACGCGCCATTTTCCACGCGCGGGTCGAGGGATTTCCAGTTGGCGATCAGCGCGGTGTCAATCGGCTGCACGCGCTTGCCCATAATCAGGCGCAGCGAGGCGTCGCCGGACGCGGTGACCAGGTCATAACCGCCTTTCGCCATCAGGCTGACCATCTCGTCGGACGTGGCGGCGGTTTTGACGTTGACCTGACAGCCGGATTCTTTTTCAAACTGGGTTACCCAGTCGTAGCTTTTATCGGTCTGTCCCCGTTCGATATATCCCGGCCAGGCGATAATATCGAGACGGCCTTCGCCTTTATCGAGAGATGTCGGCGGCTCGGCGGCCTGCGCCGTCAGGCATACCATACCCAGCACGCAAAGGCTGCCACGGGCAATTTTTTTGCTCATCAGGTCTTACTCCTGTCACAAGAAAATGAGCGGCAGCCATGCCGTAAAAATATCTCCCTTAATAACAGTAGACGGCGCGCTATGGCCTCCCGGGGAAATTTATTCAGGTTGTGACAAGGGGCGCATTACGCACAAAACGTGCGACACGGGCTAACTTTGCGGATTATAGACAAGCGGTTAGCGAGTTAATATGACTATGCAAATTTCATATGGTTTACCGCGGAACAATAATAACGGGCATGATATTCAGCCTGCGTCAGCGGCATATTTTTAAGGAAAGGGATAACCGCTGGATATAAAAAAACCGGATAAATGAAAAAAACGTTTTCTCTGCCGCCGCGGTTTTTTGCCGGGTGGCGGCCGGACCGGTCAGGGATATTCTGCGCTTGCCCGGGCGCCACTAAACTTCCCCTGCCCGGGCAAGCGGACCGCCATCCCAGCTACGCCAGCATCTCGCGAATCAGTTCGCCCAGCCGCTTAACCCCCTGCTCCTCTCTTTCTCCCCAGCCCCACGCGGTATTAAAGCGAAAAAATGCGGTCCAGCTGGCGGAGGTGGAGAACATTTTCCCCGGCGCAATGCTGATATTATACGCCAGCGCGCGGGCGCTCAGCTCCCCCGCGTCGCTCCCGGCGGGGAGCTCAAGCCAGAGAAAATAGCCGCTGTCGCTATGATGGATTTTCACCTCCGCGGGCAGATGGCGCAGCAGCGCCTGCCAGGCCAGCTGCTTGCGCTCGGCAAGCTGGCGGCGCAAACGCCGCAAATGGGCGTCATAGCGCTTGGTCGAAAGGTAATCCACCAGCGCCAGCTGCATGGGTGAACTGGTTGAGAGCGTGCTCATCAGCTGTAGCTGCTGAATGCGTCGGGCGTGCCTGCCCGCCGCCACCCAGCCAATACGGAACCCGGGGACCAGGCACTTGGAAAAAGAGCTGCAGTGCAGCGTCATATCGTCGCGATCCCAGTACTTTGCCGGCAGCGGTTTCTCGCGGCCGAAATAGAGCTCGCTGTAAACATCATCTTCAATCAGCATCACCTTGTAGCGCGCCAGCAGCGCGACCAGCTGCGTTTTTTTCTCCGCGCTAAGGGTAAAGCCGAGCGGGTTTTGCCCGTTGGTCATCAGCCAGCAGGCTTTAACCGGGTAATTCTGCAACGCCTGCTCCAGCGCGTCGAGGTCAATGCCCTCTTTGACATCGGTCGCCACCGACAGCGCCTTCAGGCGCAGCCTTTCCAGCGCCTGCAGCGCCCCGTAGAAGCAGGGGTTTTCCACAACGACCCAATCGCCCGGTTCAGTGACGGCCTGCAGGCTAAGGTTCAACGCCTCCAGCGCTCCGGCGGTGATGACGATTTCATCCGGCGAGATATTCATTCCCTGCAGCGCGTAGCGGCGGGCAATGGCATGGCGGAGTTCATCATTCCCCGGCGGCAGGTTTTCAATCACGCTCATGGCGGTGGCGGTTTTGCTGACCTGCGCCAGAGAGCGGTTAAGCTGCGGCAGTGGAAACAGGCGCGGATCGGGAAAAGCGGAGGCAAAGGGCAGCATGGACGCCTGACGGCTGGCCTGCAGCACCTCGAAAATGTAGGTGTTGATATCAACGGACTCATCGCGCGTCACCTGGGCGGGCGGCTCAGGCTGGCGCTGTTTGATCGGCTGCGGCGCGACATAATAGCCGGACTGCGGGCGGGCAATGATCCGGCCCTGGCTTTCCAGCAGCTGGTAGGCGTGACTGACGGTCATGAAACTCATCCCGCTGCTGACCACCTGTTCCCGCAGTGAGGGCAGCCGGTCGCCGGGTAACCACACCCCAAGGCCAATCTGTTCGGTAATCTGCTGCGCCAGCTGCTGGTACTTTTTCATATAACAATCCGCAAGAAAATGTCAGCACAATTGTATATCAGTTTATAAAATAGGCCAGTATTTATATACTGACCTATTTACAAAGATTGGCATTGGCGATAGCACGAATTACTTACAGCTAAGCCATTCGTTTATTGCTCATATATCCACCTGATGCAGAATAAACTCAAGTGATTAAACGATAAGCTATTATTTAAAATAGCATAACCATCCCACTAACAACCAGTATCCAGAAAAAAGTCATAATTAACAAAACAGTACACAAACTACGAAGTCCATTAGTCGACACAATCACATCCTCTGTAAAATATAATCAATAAATACACTATCCAATAACAACCCATAAGATTACGGGTATGTATTAAACATATCCTTAACTCAGCGCTCAAATCACGCTGAGTTAAAATCCCAGATTAAAATCCACAGCACACGAAACCAGCGTTAATGAAGGCGTACGTGCGCGCGGTAAAAACGGTCAATTATTTTATTATAGGATTGATACACAACTTATGAATTATTCAGGATATTTATACTTAAATTTAAAATATAAACATCGCTTACCCAAAGGAACGTTTAATTACTGGCTTGCAGCGCTAACGTCAAATTAAAATAACATACTATCTGCGGGTGTGAAATAGCTTGATTTTAGAAAAATAGGATTTATCACAAAAAACAGAAGCTCAAATCGACAACTGTTATAGATAAAAACAGGGTTTCTGTTCCTGCTATCCGCCATGGTGGAGGCCTAGAATTGCGCTGAATCAATTTTATTGCGGAGTTTTGCATGTTCGGTCTTGATGCATTCCACCTGGCGCGGATCCAGTTCGCCTTCACCGTGTCATTTCATATCATCTTCCCCGCCATTACCATCGGGTTAGCCAGCTACCTTGCGGTTCTCGAAGGCTTATGGTTAAAAACCAAAAACCCGACCTGGCGCTCGCTCTACCACTTCTGGTCGAAGATCTTCGCCGTCAACTTCGGCATGGGGGTGGTCTCAGGTCTGGTCATGGCCTATCAGTTTGGTACCAACTGGAGCGGATTCTCCGAGTTTGCCGGGAGCATTACCGGCCCGCTGCTGACCTACGAAGTTCTGACCGCCTTCTTCCTTGAAGCCGGATTCCTCGGCGTCATGCTGTTCGGCTGGAACCGCGTCGGGCCGGGCCTGCACTTCTTCGCCACCTGCATGGTGGCGCTGGGGACGATAATCTCCACCTTCTGGATCCTCGCGTCCAATAGCTGGATGCAAACGCCGCAGGGGGTTGAGATCGTCAATGGCCAGGTGGTGCCGGTGGACTGGTTCGCGGTTATCTTTAACCCGTCGTTTCCCTACCGCCTGCTGCATATGTCGGTGGCGGCCTTTCTCAGCAGCGCGCTGTTCGTCGGCGCATCGGCAGCCTGGCACCTGCTGCGCGGCAACAACACGCCCGCCGTTCGCGCGATGTTCTCCATGGCCCTGTGGATGACGCTGATTGTCGCCCCGGTTCAGGCCATGATTGGCGATATGCACGGGCTGAATACGCTCAAGCACCAGCCGGCGAAAATCGCCGCTATCGAGGGTCACTGGGAGAATATCCCCGGAGAACCCACCCCGCTGCTGCTGTTCGGCTGGCCGGATATGCAGCAGGAACGGACGCGCTATGGTCTGGAAATCCCGGCCCTCGGCAGCCTGATCCTCACCCACAGCCTGGATAAACAGGTTCCCGCGCTGAAAGAGTTCGCGGCGGAAGATCGCCCTAACGCCACCATCGTGTTCTGGTCCTTCCGTCTGATGGCCGGTCTCGGCATGCTGATGATCCTGCTCGGCGCGCTGGCCCTGTGGCTGCGCTATCGCGGTCGCCTCTATCACTCCCGACCCTTTTTACGCTTTGCGCTATGGATGGGGCCATCAGGGCTTATCGCTATCCTCGCGGGCTGGGTGACCACCGAGGTGGGCCGCCAGCCGTGGGTCGTCTACGGCGTACAGCGTACCGCAGATGCCGTCTCCGCTCACGGTGACCTGCATATGTCCATCAGTCTGCTGACGTTTATCGTCGTCTACGCTTCGGTATTCGGCGTCGGTTATAGCTATATGCTGCGTCTGATTCGCAAAGGGCCGCAGGACGCTCAGCCGCCTGGCGCCGGTACGCCTGCCCGCCCGCTTTCCGCCGCAACGGACCATGTACAGCAGAAGGAGTCCTGGTAATGGGTATCGATTTATCGGTTATTTGGTTTGTCATCATCGTCTTCGCCACCCTGATGTATATCGTGATGGACGGCTTCGACCTGGGCATTGGCATTTTATTCAGTACCACGCGGGACGCGGCGGATCGCGACGTCATGGTGAACAGCGTCGCGCCGGTCTGGGATGGCAATGAGACCTGGCTGGTACTCGGCGGCGCGGGCCTGTTTGGCGCTTTTCCGCTGGCCTATGCGGTCATTATCGACGCGCTGGCGATCCCCCTTACCCTGATGCTGATCGGGCTTATTTTCCGCGGCGTCGCTTTTGAATTCCGCTTTAACGCGACGCCATCGCACCGCCCGTTCTGGGATCGCGCCTTTATGGGTGGTTCGATTCTGGCCACCTTCACCCAGGGGATGGTCGTCGGCGCGGTGATCAACGGCTTCGCGGTCAGCGGCCGCAGCTTCAGCGGCGGGGTGTTTGACTGGTTTACGCCGTTTACCCTGTTCTGCGGCCTGGGACTGTGCATTGCGTATGCGCTGCTGGGCGCCAGCTGGCTGGTGATGAAGAGCGAGAATGCGCTCCACCGCAATATGCGCGTGACCGCGCGCGGTTTGCTGCTGGCGCTGCTGGCGGTAATTGTCGCCATCAGCATCTGGACCCCGCTGGCGCAGACGGCCGTCGCCGAGCGCTGGTTTAGTTTGCCAAATCTCTTCTTCCTGCTGCCGGTACCGCTGCTGGTCGCGGCGATAAGCGCCTGGCTGTGGCGAGCGCTGCGCAACAGCGCCAGCCACCTGCTGCCGTTTGTCCTCACGCTGGGGCTGATCTTTCTCGGCTTTAGCGGGCTGGGAATCAGTATCTGGCCGTATATTATTCCACCGGGCATCACCCTCTGGCAGGCCGCCGCGCCGCCGCAAAGCCAGGGCTTTATGCTGGTTGGCGCGCTGCTTATTCTGCCGGTGATCCTCGGCTACACCTTCTGGAGCTACTACGTTTTTCGCGGCAAAGTTCAACACGGCGAGGGGTATCACTGATGCAACGAGTATGGCTTAAGCGCACATTATGGATGGTGGTCCTGTGGGGAGGCAGCGTGCTGGCGCTGGCGGCGGTAAGCATGGGATTTCGGCTGCTGATGACGGCCGCCGGGCTGAAGGCCTGATCCGCCCGTCACGTTATGTTATTCGGCCCGATGGCGACACCATCGGGCTTTTTTTCGCCATCCGTCAGGCGATGCTGACAAAGCCTTTTCTCTTCTTTGACAACCGACGTAATAAGCTCACCCAGCCCCTGGCATAGTAGCCTCATTCGCCGATAGCATGGAAAAAGAGATGTTCAGAAGAAGCATTTCAACATTACTGCTGGCGTGCGCCCTGTTTTCCGGGCACGTGCTGGCCCGCCAGCACGGACACGATTTCTTCCCGGTACAGAGTCTCGAACAGCAGTTACAGCACGAAGCCGATAGCGACGAGCTGCGCAGCCAGGCGGAAGACGCCGCCTCCGACCTGCGCGAGCAGCACCACTGGCAGAATGCGCGGAAACCAAAAATGCATCACTACCAGTAGCGATTTCGTTATCAGGCGCCCTTGCGTTTCGGCAGGGTTTTCATCAGCTCATCGGGACTCACGGACGCCACGATACTGCCCGGCAGCGGCATTTTCAGGATATGGTTTTTTATCTTACCGACCACGTGCATTTCGCATGGGCGGCAGTCAAATTTCAGCGTCAGCACTTCATCGCCGTGGATCAGCTGCATTGGCGTCGCTTTCCAGCTTTTAATCGAACCTTTGGCCTGTTTCGGACACAGGTTGAAGGCAAAGCGCAGGCAGTGCTTGGTAATCATGACCGGCACGTCGCCCTTCTCTTCATGAGCTTCATAGGCGGCGTCGATCAGCTGCACGCCGTAGCGTTGATAAAACTCGCGCGCTTTGTGGTTGTAGACGTTAGCCAGAAACGACAGATGCGTTTCCGGATAGACCGGCGGCGGCACCGAAACCGGCTTGCGGCTGCCGCGCACCACGGCCTTCAGACGCGCATCATCAAGCATTTCCGCCGTTTCACGGCGCAGCTGGTTCAGCAGGCTGTTTGGCACGAACAGCGCGCCGGGCAGGTTAATCTCAACGTTGCGCGAATAGTAAAGGGTCTGGCCGAGCTTCGCCACGCCATCGCGCAGGTTCGCCAGCGCTTTCTCCGCCTGGGTCGCCTCGGCAAACTCGCCGTCCAGCGTGTGGGTGACGCTCACGCCCTCTTCGCTGGTCATCGTCAGGACCAGCTGCTCCTGCCAGCCGCTCAGTTCGATATCGACGGCGATGCGGCGCTCGCTGGAGGTTTTCAGCAGCGCCTGCTGCCAGTTATGATCGAGGTTGCGGTTTAACGGCTGATGCGGACGCACTTTGTGTAAATCCGCGGGCATCTCGTTCGGCCATACGCGATAGCGGTTTTCGCCGGTTTTCTCCACCGTGTTGGCGCGAAAGCCGACGATTTCACGTTTGATCATCACGTTGAGGCCGTCGCCGTTGGTCAGCGTTTCGCTCACCTCAACGTCGAGAAAATCTTTACTGACTTTCAGGACTTCCCCCACCGGCAGACCAATAAACTTTGGCGAGTCAAACGCGCCAATATCGCCTTTGCGCGCGTTGACAAAATAGTCGGTGCTGCCGCGATGGAAGGTCTTATCCGTTGACGGAACAAAGAAGTGTTCGGTACGCCCCGCCGAGGCGCGGGCCAGGTCGCCGCGATCGTCAATAATGGCGTCGAGCATCTGGCGATAGTGCGCGGTGATGTTCTTCACATAGCTCATATCTTTGTAGCGGCCTTCAATCTTGAAGGAACGTACCCCGGCATCGATCAGCGCGGCCAGGTTGGCGGTCTGATCGTTGTCTTTCATCGACAGCAGGTGCTTTTCATACGCCACCACGCGGCCCTGATCATCTTTCAGGGTATAGGGCAGACGGCAGGCCTGCGAGCAGTCGCCGCGGTTGGCGCTGCGCCCGGTCTGAGCATGGGAAATATTGCACTGGCCGGAATAGGCCACGCACAGCGCGCCGTGGATGAAAAACTCAATGGTCGCGTCGGTGTTATCGTAAATCGCTTTGATCTGCTGAAGATTCAGCTCGCGGGCGAGCACGATTTGGCTGAAGCCGACGTCGGAGAGAAACTTCGCTTTCTCAACGCTGCGGATATCGCACTGGGTGCTGGCGTGCAGCTCAATCGGCGGAATATCCAGCTCCATGACCCCCATATCCTGGACAATCAGCGCGTCCACGCCGGTTTCATAGAGGTCGGTTATCAGGCGCTGCGCCGGCTCCAGCTCATCATCATGAAGAATGGTGTTCAGGGTCACGAACACTTTCGCCCCGTAGCGATGGGCAAACGGTACCAGACCGGCGATATCGCTCAGGCTGTTGCTGGCGTTGTGGCGCGCGCCAAAGCCCGGCCCGCCGATGTAGACCGCATCCGCGCCGTGTAAAATCGCTTCACGGGCGATCCCGGCATCGCGGGCAGGACTCAGTAGTTCAAGATGATGGTTTTGCAGGCGCATACGCTCGTCGTTATCCATTATAGGGGGTCGAAATGGCGGCTATTGTAGTCAGAACCTGGCGCAGACCAAAACATTTTCCATCGCCGCCGCGGAAGGAATTTTCATTTTTTAGCAAAGCATTGAAGGAAAAGATATTTCCCAGAAAAAGTGCCTGAGGATAGAGTCATCACGTATTCCGGATTTTCCTCGTCACGTTGTGATTTGTTGTCTCAGACATTTGCCTGGCCGCGAGTTTACTCGCGGCTTTTTTATTTCGGGTAGTGGATCAGCGAATGAAAATGGGCAGTCTGCCCACCGCTATTGCGATAGGAGTGCGCTAAATCGCCGGCGAAACGCCGCCCTTCCCCTGGCTGCAGCGATTGCCAGCAGTCCTGCAGGCAAAGATCCAGCACGCCGCTAATCACCACCACATGTTCGATAACCCCTTGCTCATGCGGCGTTGACTCACTCAGCGCGCCCGGGGCCAGGGTGATGGAGAAGTGATCGAAGCGCAGCACCGGGTCCCAAGGGAATAGCGGCGTGACCACCATGGCCTGCTGCTGGGGATCAAATGCCGTCGGTTCACCGGCCTCATCGGCAACGATAAAGGCGGAAAACGGCACGTTAAGCCCGGTGGCGATTTTCCATAACGTCGCTACCGTCGGGCTGGATTCGTTGCGTTCAATCTGGCCCAGCATGGCCTTCGACACGCCGGTCTCTTCCGCCAGGCGCGACAGGCTCCAGCCGCGCTGCTGGCGCAGCGTTTTTAACGTTGCCGACAGGTGTTGCGCAATATCCATTCAACCTCCCAATAATATCTGAAGGAATTATACGCCCATTCACCTGATTCTACAGGGAATTGACGTATAGCGCTCGCCCGGGCTCCGCTATCCGGGTCTGGCGTTGCCGAAAAGCCAGTTGTGCGCTATAACGCACAATGCTACATTATATCGACCGTTATAACGCACAAGGCACACCCATGCGCTCTTTCTCTCTCCCTTTTCCGAGTCTGCTCGCCGGCTTCGTCGCCGTGCTGGTCGGCTATGCCAGCTCTGCCGCCATTATCTGGCAGGCAGCGGCGGCGGCAGGCGCCGATGCTGCGCAAATCGCCGGCTGGATGACCGCCTTAGGTCTGGGAATGGGCATCAGCACCCTGGCCCTCACCGTCTGGCGAAAGGTGCCCATCCTGACGGCCTGGTCAACGCCCGGCGCGGCGCTGCTGGTCAGCGGTCTGCAGGGGGTCACGCTCTCCCAGGCGGTTGGCGTCTTTATTTTTGCCAACGCCTTAATCGTGCTTTGCGGCATCACCGGCATATTTGCCCGGCTCATGAAGATTATTCCCCATTCGCTGGCGGCGGCGATGCTGGCCGGCATATTGCTGCGCTTTGGCATGCAGGCTTTCGCCAGCCTGCAGGCTAATCTGCTGCTATGCGGCAGTATGTTAGCCGTATGGTTACTGTGCAAAGCCTGGCTTCCCCGCTTCGCGGTTGTCGCCGCCCTGCTGACAGGAAGCGCGGTGGCCGGATTGAGTGGAGAAGTGACAACGTCACAAATAAACTTCAGCATTGTCGCCCCTTCCTGGATCGCCCCTGAATTCACGCCGGCGCTGTTGATCAGCGTCGGTATACCGTTTTTCCTCGTCACCATGGCGTCGCAAAACGCCCCCGGCTTCGCCACCCTCCAGGCCTCAGGCTATCGGGTCCCCGCTTCAACGCTTATTGTCGTCACCGGCGGCCTGGCGCTGCTGCTGTCGCCTTTCGGGGTCTACTCGATCTGCATCGCCGCCATTACGGCCGCGATTTGCCAGAGCCCGGAAGCCCATCCGGACCCGCAAAAACGCTGGCTCGCGGCGGCGGCGGCGGGCGTGTTTTATCTGCTGGCGGGGATATTTGGCGGCTCAATCACCTCGTTGATGTCGGCGCTGCCGATAGCGTGGGTCCAGATGCTTGCCGGGCTGGCGCTGCTCGGTACCATCGGCGGCAGCCTGTTTCAGGCATTGAATCATGAGAGTGAGCGCGATGCGGCGGTAGTAACGTTTCTGGTCACCGCCAGCGGCGTGACGCTGGCCGGTATCGGCTCAGCGTTTTGGGGGCTGGTTCTCGGCGGCGTCAGCTACGTTTTGCTGTCAACGCTGCGCCGCGCGTAGCTGCGAGGGCGTCAGGCCGGTGGCGCTTTTCACCCGGTTGCTGAAGTGGCTGGCGCTGCTAAAACCGCAGGCCATGGCGATATCGGTTAACGGCAGCCGACTCTGGCTAATCAGCGCCTGCGCTTTAACCATCCGGCGCTGCATAACGTACTGATGCGGCGCCATCTTCATCGACTGGCGAAACATCCGCGCAAAATGGTATTCGCTTAACGCCGCTTCCTGCGCCAGATCGGCAAGAGTGAGCGGCTGGTCGAGGTTCTCCTCAATCCATGCCAGCAGATTGCGCAAGACGTGCGGCGCCAGCCCGCCGGTCACGGTCGGTAAACGCCACTGAACGTTCGAATAGTGCTGAATCAGGTGGGTGAGCAGCAGCGTGCTGGCCGAACTCAACGTCAGCTGATTCGCCTGCTGCTGCCAGTCGTTGTCGAGGAGAAACTGGCGGTAGACGGCGGTGATTTTGTCATCGCTGGAAAACGTTTTCTCCTGCAGCGTGAACGAGGCCGGGCTGCGGTCCCAAATCTGCTCGCCTACCCGGCGCAGGTGTTCATCGGTGCAGTAAAGATGCACAAAAGAGAGATCGCCGCGGATATCCCAGGTGCTCTCATCGCCTTTCGGCATCAGGCAAAAACGATCCGGCCCGCCGCCGTTTTTCCAGCCGTGGGGAGTTTTTTGGTAGCTTTCGTAGCCATCGGCAATATAGAGGCTCAGGGTATGGTGGTCGCTTTGTACCGTGATGGTATCAAGATTGTTATACCACGCCGCCAGCTGAATACCGGAGTTGAGGTTCACCGTCCCCCGCAGCACGGCATTTTTTTGACGCAATGTTTCGAAAGTCCCGTAAGCCATAGCCTTCACAGTTCAGATTCCGCAGATCGCTAGTCTAAGAAGAGTCGCCGGCAGATACCAGCATTCCCCCGCCGCTAATGAAAAATAAGCGCAAGAATTTGCAAGTCGGCGACAAGCTGATGACAGCGCCGAATTCGCCCAGGCCGCACAATGACCGGTACAACACTCACAGGAGAGACATTTTGAACGCATTACTCTACGGGTTGGTCGTGGTTATCTGGGGCACCACCTGGATTGCTATCTTTTTGCAGCAGGGGCCGGTTGCCGCGCCGGTGTCTATTTTCTGGCGCTTCGCCGTCGCCAGCGTCGCGATGTTGACCATTCTGCTGGTTACCCGCCGCCTGCGGCCGCTTGCCGCGCGCGACCATCTCTTTTGCCTGCTACAGGGCTGCTGCGTTTTCTGCTTTAATTTCTGGTGTTTCTATACCGCCGCCGCGTATATCAATACCGGGCTGGAGTCGGTGATCTTCTCCATGGCGGTGTTGTTTAACGCGATCAATAGCTTTCTCTTCTATCGCCAGCAGCCTCCGGGCCGTTTCTGGCTGGCCGCCGCGCTGGGGCTGGCGGGGATCGTGACGCTATTCTGGGATGATTTATGGGCCAGCGGCCTGAACGCCTCGCTCCTGCTGGGTATTGCCCTCAGCGCATTGGGCACCTATGGATTTTCGCTCGGCAATATGCTCAGCATCCGCCACCAGCGCCGCGGTCTGGAGACGTTGACCACCAACAGCTGGGCCATGCTTTACGGCACCCTGGTCATGGGCGCGATCGCGCTGGTTCGCGGTGATAATTTCGCGCCGCAGTGGACCCTCAGCTATATGGGCGCGCTACTGTATCTCGCCGTGTTTGGCTCGGTGATTGCCTTTGGCGCCTATTTTACGCTGGTGGGGCGAATCGGCGCGGGTAAAGCGGCATACAGCACCCTGCTGTTTCCACTCGTCGCGCTGACTATTTCGACTTTTTATGAAGGTTACGTCTGGCACAGTAGCGCCGTGGCCGGACTGGCGCTGATCCTGGTCGGAAATCTGGTAATGTTCGCTCGCCCGGAGCAGTGGCTGCTGCGGCGCAGGCTGGCCTGGGTTCGCTCGGATCGCTGCTGACGCTCGCGCTGCCGTCGAGGGGAAATGAAAAAGGCGCTATCAACCACTAGCGCCTTGATTAACGGATACGCCTGATTAACGGTTATTGGGGTCGAATTTCACCGCGTCAATCGCCATATCATCAATGACCTGCTTCAGGGTCTCGACGGTGAGCGGCGTATTTTCGTTGGACAGGTTTTTACCTTCGCCCTTACGGACCACTTTGATAACCGGCTTTTTGGTCGCCGCATCAATCAGCTCCCCTTCAAAAAACAGGTTGGTGTCCATGGTACGGTGGCCCGTTGCCGCCTGCGTACCGGCAATAATCATCGCGACCGGAATCACTTCGTAGAACTGCAGCCCTTCTTTGCTGGAATCCACGCCGGTGATGGCGCCGCGGAAGATCAGGCTGCGCTTGCCCGGGGTGGTTGCCAGCGGTTTACGCTCGGAAATAGCCTGTTTCATCTCTTTATTGGTGTAATTCAGGATATCCCTGAGCGCCTTCTCGCCCACCTGGGTGGTGGGTTTTGGTACCGGGTAATAGGTGATCGGGTTATAGACGATATTGTCATAGTTGCTCGGATTGTAATTCGGCGAAATCCAGCGCAGTTCCGGTTTGCCGGACGCCGAGGTGGTTTCTTTTAAGTTAGAGTAATCTTTTAAAAATCCCGAATATTGTTCCGGCTTAGCGATTTTGGATGAGCAACCGGCCAATGCTAACAGGCCAGCAAGCGCAGCGACTTTAAAAAATAACGGAGTACGCATATAGGTTAATCCCTGTGAATACCATTTATCGGCAAGAGTTATAGCAAATAACAGGGGTAAGTTTTGTGGCAAAAGCGGTGCTACGTCAAGTAGCTGGAAAAAATAAACCCGCCGTTGCCGGCGGGCCGTGATTGGCTGTTTATCTGATATCAACCTGATAAAAAATATGCTTGCCAAAGGGGTCTATTTCGTAGCCTGACACGTTTTTACGCACCGGTTCAAATATTGTCGAGTGGGCAATCATGACTGCCGGCATCTGGTCATGCATCATCTGCTGCGCCTGGCGATAGAGCGCTTCGCGTTTTTGGCGATCGGTTATCGATTTTGCCTCGGCGATAATTTTATCAAACGGCTGATAGCACCATTTTGCCGAGTTTGACCCGCCGTTCGCCGACTGGCAGGTAAAGAGTGGGCCGAAGAAGTTATCCGGATCGCCGGTCGCGGTCGTCCAGCCCATCAGCGCCGCCTGATGTTCGCCATCCTTCACCCGCTTTAAGTATTCACCCCACTCATAGGTTGTGATTTTCGTTTGCACGCCAATTTTCGCCCAGTCGGCCTGGATCATTTCGGCCATGCGTTTGGCGTTCGGGTTATAGGGTCGCTGCACCGGCATCGCCCACAGATCGATGGTAATTGGCCCCGCAACCCCCGATTCCGCCAGCAGCGCTTTGGCTTTCTGCGGGTCGTAGTCATAATCCTTCAGCTGGCTATCCGCGCTCCATACGCCCGGCGGCAGCAGGTTTTTCGCCGCCGTACCGGTACCGTGGAACACCGCTTCAATGATCGCCGGTTTATTGATCGCCATCGCTAAGGCCTGACGCACCTTAACGTTGTCCAGCGGCGCTTTTTGGGTGTTAAACGCCAGGAAACCGGTGTTAAGGCCCGCTTTGCTCATCAGGTTGATCGCGTTGTTCTCTTTCATTCGCGGCAGGTCGGCCGGATTGGGGAACGGCATCACCTGGCACTCGTTTTTCTCCAGCTTGGCGTAGCGCACCGAGGCGTCCGGCGTGATACTAAAAATGAGACGATCGATATGCGCCTTCCCCTGCCAGTATTCCGGGAACGCGGTGAAAAGAATTCGGGAATCTTTTTGATATTGCGCGAGTTTGAAAGGTCCGGTACCAATCGGGTCCATATCCACGCGCTCTGGCGTGCCGGCTTTTAGCATCGCATCGGCATATTCCGCCGATAAAATAGAAGCGAAATACCAGGCAAGATCGGCCACAAAGGGCGCTTCGGCATGGGCCAGCGTGAAACGCACCGTATATTCATCAGGCTTATCAATCGCGGTAATTAACTGGCCAAATTCGAGGCTTTCAAAATTGGAGTAATTGCCGCTGGAGATATTATGATAAGGATGGTGAGGATCTTTTTGCCGCATAAACGAAAAAATAACGTCGTCGGCATTAAAATCGCGGCTGGGTTTAAAATATTTATTACTCTGGAATTTAACGCCTTTGCGTAAATGAAAAGTATAAACTTTCCCATCTTCGCTGACTTCCCAGCTTTCGGCGAGGCTCGGCACCAGTTCTGTGGTGCCGGCTTTGAAATCGACCAGTCGGTTATAGACCGGCACCGCGCTGGCGTCCACGCTGGTCCCGGAGGTGTAGAGTTGCGGGTTAAAGTTTTCCGGCGATCCTTCTGAACAGTAGACCAGCGTTTTTGCGCTAATGGCCGAGCTGGCCGTCAGGGCCGCTAACGCCAGAGCAAGCGTCGTGAATCTGCGTTGCATAGGTTTTCCTTTTTAATTTGTCAGCTAATGAATAGCTTGTTGTTTTCCCTTTCATACATAACACTAAAGCCTGATTGCAAACACCTGAAAATTCGAATAAAGAAGGAATCACTATGTCATCAGCCCTGGCCAGTCAATTAACCCAACGCTTCTTTCGCTACCTGGCGATAACCAGCCAAAGCGACCCGCGAGCCACGACGCTGCCTACCACCGCCGGGCAACACGCGATGGCGCAGGCCCTTGCGGATGAGCTACGCCAGCTGGGGCTGGATGAGATTGTGATTGACGAGCACGCCACCGTCACGGCGGTGAAAAAAGGCAACGTCGCAGGCGCGCCGCGGATTGGCTTTATTACCCACATCGATACCGTTGACGTCGGTTTGTCGCCGGATATTCATCCACAAATTCTGCGTTTTACTGGTGAAGATCTCTGTTTGAACAGGGATAAAGATATCTGGCTGCGCGTTGCGGAACATCCGGAAATCCTCGCTTATCCCAATGAAGAGATTATTTTCAGCGACGGCACCAGCGTGCTCGGGGCGGATAACAAGTCCGCCGTTACGGTGGTGATGACGGTGCTGGAAAACCTGACGGCGGAACACCGCCACGGCGACATCGTGGTCGCGTTTGTGCCGGATGAAGAAGTGGGCCTGCGCGGCGCGAAGGCGCTGAATCTCGCGCGCTTTGCCGTCGATTTTGCCTGGACCATCGACTGCTGCGAGCTCGGCGAAATCGTCTATGAAAACTTTAACGCCGCCGCGGCAGAGATTCGCTTTACCGGCGTGACCGCTCACCCCATGTCATCAAAGGGCGTGCTGGTGAACCCGCTGCTGATGGCCACCGATTACATGAGCCATTTCGATCGCCAGCAAACGCCGGAGCATACCGCCGGACGCGAGGGCTACGTTTGGTTTAACGGTATCCAGGGCGATCAGAACAGCACCCTGCTGCAGGCCAGCATTCGCGATTTCGACCTCGAAAGTTTTCATCGCCGTAAGCAGCAAATTAGCGAGGTGGCGCAGAAAATCGCCGCGCAGTATCCGACCGGAAAGGTGGAATTTCACATCAGCGATACCTATAGCAACATCAGCAATGCCATCGGCGAAGACCGCCGCGCCGTTGATCTGATGTTCGAAGCGATGGAAAGCTTAGGCATTACGCCGAAACCGACGCCGATGCGCGGCGGCACCGACGGTGCGGCCCTGTCGGCAAAAGGCGTATTAACGCCCAACTTCTTTACCGGCGCGCACAACTTCCACTCGAAATTTGAGTTTCTGCCGCTGCGCGCCTTTGAGGCCTCTTATCAGACCGCATTACAGCTCTGCCTGTTAGCGGCGCGTTAAGCCGGTTTGCGCGCCAGCATCGTGGCGAAACGCAGCTTAATCCGGTTCCCGCTGGCGTCGGTGCGGTGGAGTTCACCGACGTCTTCGTTATATTTGAGTAACGTCCAGCATTCATAATTATTGCGCAGCTCTCCCGGTTTAAACGCGAACGGGAAGCCGACGCTGCACGGATAATCGTCGGTATCCATAGCCGCAACAATCAGATTGTAGCCGCCGGGTCTGGTGCAGCGCTGCATGTTAGCAATCAGACCCGGGATGGTCTTCGCGTCGAGGAACATCATCACCACGGTCGAAAGAATAAAGTCATACTCGCCGTCAAAGCTGAGGGCGTTAAGGTCCTTAATCGCCGTCCGCAGATTCTCCAGCCCTTCCGCCTGACGAATGCGCTCAAGATTTCCGATGCTGGCCGGATTTTTATCCCACGCGGTGACATCAAACCCGTTGGCCGCGAGGTAGAGGCTATTGCGCCCGTTGCCGCAGCCCAGATCCAGCGCCTTGCCCGGCGCGATCAGGGTGGCGGCGTGCAGCACCTCGGAGTGGGTGCGGGTCATCCCGTATTTATCGGTGAAGTAATTTTCGTCACGAAGCGTCATGGTTAATCCTTATTTTTTAATAATGTGTCGCGCTCAACGCGAATCAGCAGTTTACCGCGCATCAGCAGCAGGAAGGTACGAATCAGCAGCAGCCCGACGATCAGATTGGTGAAGAGAAACAGCGGGAGCGCGAGGGTATGGAAAAAGCCGTCCGGATGCTGATGACCGAGATGCAGGCCGGTGGTCGCCAGCGCGGAGATGCCGAACGAGAAGCTCCAGAACGAGGCGTTAAACGGCTGGCGCAGGTACCACGGCATCAGGCGCAGCATGAACAGCAGCTGCAGCAGACCATAGCCGAACAGCAGCTTAGCGAAGGTATCCGCCTCGCCGCCGTTCACGCTCAGCCAGGCGCTGCACGCCACCAGCGCCGGCGCCAGCTGAATGCCGAGGGCGGTGCGCATGGCCATCGGCAGTTCGCCGTCGCTGCGCAGGCGCTGCAGAATCACCGGTTCAAGGCTAAGCCAGGAGAATAAGCCGGCGCCCAGAAACACAAGACCGGCGTCGGTAAAGCCCAGCGCGCCGCAGGCCATGGCGCTGATAAAGTTATTCGCCACCGTCGGCAGATAGAGACCCGGGGTGGTCGCCTCATTGGGATGCTTCCCCCGCCATAGCCCGGCGCTCTGCCAGGCCGCATAGCTTAGCTGCAGCACTACGCCAATCGCGAATAACACCAGCGAGAGTGGCCGCAGCCAGGGAACAAAGCCGATGGCCACCAGCATGGTCGTCGCCGGAAACAGGCTGACAAAACTGCTGGCCACCGGATGGCGCATCTCCTGCAGTACGCTGTGCGGGAAACGGACTGCACGGCTGATAAACGCCAGCGCCAGCAGCGCCCAGACGAGGGTGGCCACGATAACCAGACCGTCGCCGATTGTCCGGCTCACCGGCCAGATCGTGCTGGCGTAGCGCCAGGCGAAGCCCATGCCGATAATGCCCAGAACCATACCAAAATAGCCCGCCGGGAGATTCAGCACCCGGCTCACGCGCTGCTCTTTATTCATTTTGTTTAAATTTTCAATTTATCTTAAGTTGCATTCTAAAGGAACCTTCAAAAACGCGCTACGGCGTTTTTTGCTATGTTTATGTTAACCATACGTAATGAGAAAGGCAGATGCGCAAATATTACCTCAGCGAGAAGGTTCGCCAGTTTCACTATGAAGCCGACGGAAACAAACATAGCGTCAATCTGCGGCAAATTGTCGCCTTACGCGATTTCGCTGACGTGAAGCGCGGCGATGAAGGCGGCTGGCTGGACAATGAAGCAGCCCTGAGCCACGAAGGCGAGTGCTGGATTTATGACCCGAATAGCGCGGTGTTTGCCGGTGCGAAAATCGAGGGCAATGCCCGCTTAACCGGCGAGTGCATTATCAGCCATGGCGCCATCGTCAGCGATAACGCGCGACTGGACAGCGTACAGGCAAGCCACTGCGCGCGCATAAGTGACAACGTCACCGTTTCGCATTCGCAGATTCGGGGTTATTGTCACCTGGCCGACAATGCGCAGATCCTCCCCCACTCGCTTATTATCGCCGCCCAGGGTCTGACCGCCGACAGCGACAAAATCCTGCGCATTTATCAGCGGGCAACGGTCAGCGCTTCGCGCATCGTTCACCAGGCACAAGTTTACGGCGACGCGTTTGTCGAACACGCGTTTGTTGAGCATCGGGCGGAAATCTTCGATTGCGCGCGGCTGGAGGGTAACGACGAAAACGACGTCTGGGTCTGCGATAACGCGCGAGTTTATGGCCACGCGAGGATTATCGCCGGGCGGGAAGAGGACGCCATCCCCACCCTGCGCTACAGCTCGCAGGTGGCGGAGCACGCGGTGGTCGAAGGCAACTGCCTGCTGAAGCATCGGGTGATGGTCGGCGGGCATGCGCACCTGCGCGGCGGGCCGATTCTGCTGGACGATAGCGTGTTAATTGAAGGCCATGCGGTGATTTGCGGCGATGTGGTGATTGAACATCAGGTGACGATCGGCGACAGGGCGCGAATTGAAGCCAGCGCGGGCGACGCCATTTCTATCAGAGGGGAGAAAGTGATAAACGGCGACGAACTTTTTACCCGCACGCCCATTGTCGGCTTTCTATAACCTTTGCTCCCGACCGCGTGGTTTATCAGCTTCAGGCCCCTGCGCGCTGTTCCCCGGGGGGCGGCGCTCAACGCGCCTTGCCCGGGCTACATCTCAGCGCGGCCCGTAGCCCGGGCAAGGCGTCAGCCGCGAGCCGGGAATTGCCCGGTGTCACAATCAATAATGCGCCCGTAGATATTCTGGTCATCGTACGAACCGTTCAGATACTCGGCCTGCTTCAGGCACCCTTCGAGGGTGAAACCGTTACGCAGGGCGACCTGATTGCTTCTCTGGTTTGCTACCCGACATTTAATCACGAAGCGGCGAACCGTCCCGCTGCGGGCAAAAGCGTCCATCAGCGCCTGCAGCGCCTGAGAAAGTAGCCCCTGCCCCTGGTGGCTTTCATCAATCCAGTAGCCGATGTATGCGGTCTTATTGATCGGCTCAATTTGGTTAAACGACAGTACGCCGACGATCTCTTCTCGCAGAAAGAGCAAAAACATTTTGGCGTAACCGCGCTGGTGCAGCATCACGTTGCCCTGCACGTGGCGGCGGGTTTCGTCTTCGTGACTGACTTCAGCGGGCCAGCTCAGCGATTGCTGGAGCCAGCGCTGGTTCTTGATCACCAGCTGATGCAGCTCAGCGACGTGGCTTTCATCCACAGCGCGCAGAGAAAGCGACTCGGTGACGGGGATAGTTTCTCTCGCAGGCGCGTTTTCGGCAGTCATAATGGACTCTGATTAATAGTCTGATTAAAAAACAAACGCCCGCTAAGTTACCTTAGCGGGCGGAATCAAGGGCAATTATTTCATTACCCGATCGTCAACATAGTTACGCTTGTCTGGCGCTGGCGGGAAGTACTGATAGAGCCAGGTTTCGCTGATCGCTTCCCCCTGGCAGCGCAGGAACATGCGCATTTCGACCGGGTCGGTCGAATCCGAGGTCGGGTACCAGTCAAACTGGATGCGATAGCCATCAAACGGTTCCACGTAGAGAATTTCTATCTGCTTCGCTTCGCCGCTCGACAGGGTAATCACCGGCTCAATGCCTCTTGGCGCCGCGGCCTTCAGGTCGCCGCCGACAAAATCGATAGCAAAACGACGGGTCCATTTATCCGGGTAGTGCTCACCCGGCGCCCAGCCTTCCGGGAAACCGCCCATTCCGGTACGCGTGGCCAATACCCGCGCCAGCGGCGAACGGACCGGCGGCTGCGCGCTCCAGTAGAGTCGATAGCGGAAGTCCAGCTCATCCCCGGCTTTAACCGGCTTCTCGGGCTGCCAGAAGCAAACGATATTGTCCAGCGTTTCACCGGTCGTCGGGATCTCCATCAGGTTGACGGCCCCTTTACCCCACTGGTTGCGCGGCTCCACCCACAGGCTCGGGCGTTTGTTATACCAGCCCATGATGTCCTGATAGTGGGAGAAGTCGCGATCCAGCTGCAGCAGGCCAAAACCGCGCGGATTTTTATCCTGGAAAGCGTTGAACTGCAGCTTCTGCGGGTTGTTCAGCGGGCGGCACACCCACTCGCCGTTGCCCAGCCACATCGACAGGCGGTCGGAGTCGTGGATCTGCGGATGGATAGTGTCGCACATCCGCCGTTCGTTATTGCCGCAGCTGAACATACTGGTCATCGGCGCGATGCCCAGCTGTTTGATGTCTTTACGCGCGTAGATGTGGTTTTCCACATCCATAATCACCTGCGTCTCCTGACAGTTAACCACGAACTTATAGGCGCCGGTGACGCTTGGGCTGTCGAGCAGCGCATAGACGGTAAATACCGTTGCCCCCGGTTTCACGGTCTCAAACCAGAAGGAGGTGAAGTCCGGGAACTCTTCCGGCGTATCGGTAAAGGTATCGATCGCCAGGCCGCGGGCGGAGAGTCCGTATTGATAAGTGCTGTCTACCGCGCGGAAGTAGCTCGCGCCGAGGAAGGCGACGATATCGCGGCGCGCCAGCTCCGGCGCCTTAAACACGCGGAACCCGGCAAAGCCGAGATCGCTCTGGCCTTCCAGCTGTTTGGTGTCGACGCCGGCGTCATTATATTTAAACAGCTCGGGACGGAAGTGAATTTCCCGCGCCTGCTGGGTTTGTGAATCCAGGGAGAACATCCGTACGCGGCGGCGGAACCCCATCCCGACGTGGAAGAACTGAATATCCAGCTTGCGCTCTTCGATATTACTCCACAGGGAGTGCGCAGCATCGTACTGAATGCTGTTGTAGGCCTGCGGGGTCAGGTTTGCCAGGGTTGGCGGCAGATCGCGCGGCGCGCCGCCCCAGGGCTGACGCGCAAGATCGTGGGCCATCGACTGAAGTACGGAATAGTCAAAGCGACGGGTCTGGCCGTCGGCAATTCCCGAGTCCTCGGCGAAGGCCGCTTTCGAGAATAGAGAGGCAACTCCTGACGTTCCGCATACGGCGGCAACAGCCATGGAAGATTTGAGAAAACGTCTGCGGTTCATGCCTGAGAGAGCATCCTTCTTCATATGTGAATTGAGACGCGACGTAACAAACCCATGCGTCGTGAATGTCGCTCACTCTAGACAAAAATGATTGATAATCCAATTGTTGACGGCAGAAATGCGTGAAAAAAATATGTCCACCGGACCAGACCGAATTACCGATATCCGGGGGGCGGCGATGATTTCACCAACCGGCGGCGTTTCATGCTAAATACCGCGGCGGCAAAGCAAAACAGGAAGCGGCCAGACGAACGCTGGCCGCGCAGGCGATTATTTTTGCTGCAGAAGGTTAAAAACGTCCCGCGGCAGACGGAGATCTTCCGGACAGCGTTAATCCAGCGTCACATGGTGCTTCATCACCCGCCGAAACAGCGCCAGACGCGCGCGCATAAAGCGGTTTTCCACCTTAAAACCGGCCCGCTTGTGCAAACCGATGCGCAACAGACGGTCCCGTCCGCGCACGCTGGCGGGCCAGCGCACCGGCCCGGAGAGCTCGTGGCAGCCGTTACCCGCTACACGGGCAAAGCTAGCCCAATAGTCGGCAACCCGGGCGGCAAAGGTCCGGTCGCGATCGTTCGCATACTGTCGCACCGGCTCGGCAAGGTCGAGATTGTCAAAAACGTACGCCACTTCATTACCGTGCCACGCGCCGTGCGGATAGGTTTGGTGTTCCGCCTCGGCAACGTAGTCAAACCAGTAGCGCCAGCACGGTTGCCCTACCCGCTGCTGCGCCTGCATCACCACGTAACCCAGGGTGGTAAAGGCCATATCGCGGCAGACTTCACGCCCTAATGCTTCATCGCCCTTGACGCCGGGATAGAGCAGCTTAATCAAACCGAGACCAAAACGGCGTTCGCGGCGAAGCTTCTGGATCTGCCCGGCGATATCGACGCCAAACACCGCCATGACGCTGGCCTCATCGCTGTTCGAGCCAATCATCACCGGCAGCGGGTGCTGACGCCCGCTAAAAAAAGTCTCCAGCATCGGCTGCGGCAGTACGGCATCGCCAACAATGGGCGCCGGGCCGATGGTAAGCGGTGCGGTCAGCGACCAGAACGCGTCCGCCGGAATCGCCCGCAGCTGTTCGGCGCTGGCCTGCGGTAAAGAGAAGTGCTCCGCGATGAGCTGCCCTTTGGCCAGCGCCTTTTCCCGCGGCAGATCCGGCAAGGTATAGCCGCTCTGAATAATCGCCTTATGGAACAGCCCTCTTGATTTTGGCGAAACCATGAGCGACAGCACGCTGCGCGCCCCGGCGGACTCGCCGAACAGCGTCACGTTGGCCGCATCGCCGCCGAAGGCATGAATGTTTTCCTGAACCCACTGCAGGGCGGCGATCTGATCGAGCAGCGCGAAATTATAGATGCGCTCCCCCTCTTCTTCCTCCAGCGCCGGATGGGCAAAAAAGCCCAGATGCCCCAGCCGGTAGTTAACCGTCACCACCACCACGTCACGGGACGCTAAGGCTTTACCGTCATAGGGCGGTAAGCTTCCCGCGCCGATGGTATAGCCGCCGCCGTGCAGCCAGACCATCACCGGCAGCGGCTGCGCGCGCGAAGCGGGTGACCAGACGTTAAGGTAGAGGCAATCCTCGGAAAAGCGGCCGGGATCGCCGCCGCCGAGCTCACGACAGTACTCAATATCCTGCCAGCTGGAGGCCGAGAAACTCTCCGCCCGGCGCACGCCCTGCCAGCGGGCGGCAGGCTGCGGCGCGCGCCAGCGGAGATCGCCGACGGGCGGCGCGGCATAGGGTATACCGCGCCAGATATGCATGTTCTCTTCAGCGGTGCCGGATAGGGTGCCCTGCCGGGTTTTCACCAGCGGGGTAGACGGATTCTGCATGACCTGCTTCCTTTAACGACTCATGCCAGCAGAGTACTGATTTTACAGCAGACCGCAACGTCGTTTACTGCGCTCTTCCGCCTGTTGATAAAGGGCAAACTCATCATAGACCGGACAGCCCAGCGCCTCCTCAAAGGCCTGGCGGCTGGCGTTGCCGTGGCTGCGGGTCTGTATCTCGTTGCCCAGGTTAGACTGAAAAATCCCGGCGGCGCTGACCGGCAAAAAGTCTTCATAAATAATCGGTTGTGCGATGACCCAGCCGCGTTCAATCAGCGGCTGCGGATCGTCGCCCGGACGAAACGCCTGACGGTGCGCTTCGCCGGCGGGCGTCAGGCGATAGCGAAAGTACGCCAGCCCCTGCTGACGCAGCAGGAATTCGCTGTCCGGGAACGGGCTAAACACCTCCTGCAGATGACGCTGATGGGTGAGATTATCTTTGCCCACCCCCGCCTCGCCAAGCAGTCGGTCGTACAGGGCGCGGCCCTTCGGCGTTAAGGCGATACCGCGCTGCTCGATTTCGCCAAAGCGAGCCGTATGCGTGCCTCTATGCTCTCCGGCAAACATCACCGGTTCCTCAAGGGCCTTAAAGCTGGTCTGGCGCAGTAAAATGGGCACATCGCGGCGCGGCGGCCCTTCTATCAACGCTTTTGGCGCGATACCGCACTCGGGCATTAACGCCTGCACCCGGTCAATATCCAGGGTGCGCGGCGTCAGATGATTAATGTGGCAGCCGGGGAAACAGACCACATCGGCAATCAGCCGGTGCTCTTCATGCAGCGCGTGATAGGTTTCCTCATCGACGGTGGCGTGTCGATGCCAGCGAAAGGTTTCCAGCGCCTGTTGCACAAACTCGCGCGCCTCTGCGGCGGTAAACTCCCCTTTCTGTTCATGTAACGCGATCAGTTCACGACAGCGCGGCGTGAAGATATCGCGTCGGGAAAGGATATCCGCCGCCCGCTGACGCAAAGCTTCATTGGCGATAAGTTCAAGTCGCAGAAGCGAGGTAAAAACGCGAAACGGATTGCGCGCCAGCGCGGCGTCATCAATGGGGCGAAACGCGGTGGAGTGAACCGGTACGCCGGCCTGCGACAGATCGTAATAGCTGACGGGATACATTCCCATAATGGCAAACATGCGACGCAAGGTCGCCAGTTCCTCCGCCGTACCGACGCGGATCGCGCCGTGGCGTTCAACGTTCAGCCGCGCCAGTTCATCGGCGTTGGCCAGTTGTTCGTGCAGCGTCGGGTTATTCTCCAGTATGGCCAGGTTAACGTCGGCCACCAGCTCCAGTAGCGTCCCGTACTGCGGAACTTCCTGCTGGTACATCGCCGACATCGCCTGCGAAAAGCTTTCCCGAATCTCATCAGCCGTGATGGTGTTCGCCATGATGTCTTACCTCCAGTGAATTCTCCCTGGAGTGTAGGAAAGCTCTCTGCAGACGGCGGGAAGAATTTACAAACTGTGATGCCGGTAGCTGGCCGGTTTATTTTCAACCGCTCACTTCATAACCGCCGGTTATGTTAAACACCCTTTAATTTCACTTTAAATTAACAAAACATTTACACACACTGCGAGTGGCGACATTACAACAACATGCCTCTCTACCGATAATATGGAGTACCCTCATGAACGACAAATGGTCACCGCGCGAGGTCCTGCACCGCGACTACAGCAGCCATCCTCCCGCTTACGCCCCGGGCTATAAAACCAGCGTGCTGCGCTCGCCGCGCAATGCGCTCATTTCCCTGCAGAATTCCCTTTCTGAAATCACCGGACCGGTTTTCAGCAGCGACGATCTCGGCGCGCTCGATAACGACCTGATCCTCAACTACGCCAAAGACGGCCTGCCGATTGGCGAAAGGATAATCGTCCACGGCTACGTTCGCGATGGATTTGGCCGACCAATGAAAAATACGCTGGTCGAAGTCTGGCAGGCCAACGCGGGCGGACGCTACCGGCATAAGAAAGATCAATACCTGGCGCCTATCGACCCGAACTTTGGCGGCTGCGGACGGGTGCTGACAGACGAAAACGGCTACTATTGTTTCCGCACCATCAAGCCCGGCCCCTATCCGTGGCGCAACCAGGTAAGCGACTGGCGTCCGGCGCATATTCACTTTTCGCTCTCCGGCGACGCCTGGGCACAGCGCCTGATCACGCAGATGTATTTCGAAGGCGATCCGCTGATTAAACAGTGTCCTATTGTTAAAACCATCAATAACGATGATGCCATCAGGACATTAATCGCCGAGCTGGATACCCATGCCGCCGTACCGCTGGACTCTCTGGCTTACCGTTTTGATCTCGTGCTGCGCGGCCATCGCGCAACGCTGTTTGAAAACCGCACGCAGGGGGCCGCCCGATGAAAGATTATTTACCTGAAACCGCGTCACAAACCGCCGGCCCTTATGTGCATATCGGCCTCGCGCCGGACGCCGCCGGTTTCCATATCTTTGAGAAAAATTTTGGCCCGACGCTGACAACGGCAGACACCGAGGGCGAACGCATTACTATCGAAGGCAGAGTCATCGACGGCTCCGGCACGCCGGTGCGCGATGTGCTGCTGGAAATCTGGCAGGCCAACGCCGCCGGGCGCTATAACCATCCCGACGACCGACAGCAGGGCAAGAAGCTGGATGCGGCGTTTCGCGGCTGGGGACGCAGCTGCTCGGACTTCACCAGCGGCGTCTGGCGCTTCGAAACCATTAAACCCGGGGCCGTGGTAGGTCGCGACGGGCGCACCATGGCGCCGCACGTTAATCTGTGGGTGGTCGCCCGCGGGATTAATATTGGCCTCAACACGCGGATGTACTTTTCCGACGAGCAGGATGCCAACCAGGTCGACCCGGTGCTGAATTTGATTGAGTGGGAAGTGCGTCGCCAGACCCTCATCGCGCAGCGCGAGGTCCGCGGCGCGGAGATCGTATATCGCTTCGATATTCACCTGCAGGGCGAAAACGAAACCGTCTTCTTCGATATCTGAGTTTTTTCTTCCTTTTTCCGCCCCTGCCGGTCAGGGGCGACGCTATATGGCAAACTCAATAAAATCAACTTGTAAAATAATAATATAAAATGTTAATAATATTTTGCTATGAAGTTAACAATTTTAATCGCCCTTACTTGTCACTGGGACGCCTCTGTTTTTAACATTGATTATGCAAAAAAATGGTCTTTTCAGTCAGCGCATTCGCTTGCGCCATCTACATACTTTCGTGGCCGTCGCTCAACAGGGAACTCTTGGGCGTGCGGCTGAAACCTTAAATCTGAGTCAACCGGCTTTATCTAAAACGCTAAACGAACTGGAGCAGCTGACCGGTACCCGGCTGTTTGAGCGTGGACGCCTCGGCGCGCAGCTCACGCTGGTCGGCGAACAGTTTCTCACCCACGCGGTTAAAGTGCTCGACGCGCTCAATACCGCGGGACAGGCGCTAAACCGTAAAGAAGGCCTCAACAGCGATATCGTGCGCATCGGGGCGCTCCCCACCGCCGCGCTGGGGATCCTGCCCTCGGTGATCGGCCAGTTCCATCAGCAGCAAAAAGATATCACCCTGCAGGTGGCGACCATGAATAACACCATGCTGCTGGCCGGACTCAAATCGGGAGAAATCGATATCGGTATCGGACGGATGTCCGATCCGGAGTTGATGAGCGGGTTGAACTATGAACTGCTGTTTCTCGAATCCCTGAAGCTGGTGGTTCGTCCGGGGCATCCGCTGCTGCAGGAAACGGTTACGCTGAGTCGGGTCATGGAGTGGCCGGTGGTGGTTTCGCCCAAAGGTACGCTGCCGCGACAGAACGCCGAAACCCTGCTGCAAAGCCAGGGCTGCAAAATTCCGTCTGGCTGCATCGAGACGCTGTCGGCTTCCCTGTCGCGCCAGCTCACCGTCGATTACGACTACGTCTGGTTTGTCCCCTCCGGTGCGGTCAAAGACGACCTGCGCCGTGGGCTGCTGGCCGCGCTGCCGGTGCCCACCCAGGGCGCGGGCGAACCGATAGGTATTCTCACCCGAGTGGACGCCACGCTCACCGCGGGAACACAAACCCTGCTGAGCGCCATTCGTAAATCGATGCCCGTCTGATCGCCCTCTCCCCGACCGTTACCCGCGTCGGGGAGATCTGACCGCCTGATTTCCTTTTCGCACCCACCATATTCACCACAATAATCAATTAGTGCGAAATCATTCATTAACAATTGCGTAAATTTCTTTAACAGATCTATCATAGCCACGATTTCACCAAATGGTTCACTCGAAATCAATAACAGTAAAAAACATGCTTTTATGAAGGTCAACATCGCTTCATTCAAAAGCCTTCACTTGAGAAATTGATTCATCTGGTTCACGCCTGTTCAGGGGTGGTTAAGGAGAAAAAATGGCAACTGGCAACGCGCCGCGAGGATTCCCCCGGGTCCTGCAGTGGCTTCTCGCCGGGCTGATGCTGATCATCGGCCTGGCTATCGGTATTCTTGGTGCAAAGCTCGCCTCCGTTGGCGGGACCTTCTATTTTGCGATTATGGGCCTGGTGATGGTTATCGCCGCGGTGCTCATTTTCCGCAGCCGTCGCGGCGGTATCATACTGTACGCGATAGCGTTTATCGCCTCGATCGTCTGGGCCATTAGCGATGCCGGCTGGACCTACTGGCCGCTGTTCTCGCGCCTGTTCGCGCTCGGCGTACTGGCCTTCCTTGCCGCGCTGGTCTGGCCGTTTCTGTCCCGGGAGCCGGCGAAAAAAGGGCCGGCGTTTGGCCTGGCAGCGGTGCTGGCGGTGGTACTGTTGGTCAGTTTCGGCTGGATGTTTAAATCCCAGCCGCTGGTCAGCGCCAGCGAGGCGGTGCCGGTTAAACCGGTCGCCGCGGGCGAGCAGCAGAAAAACTGGGCGCACTGGGGCAACACCACCCACGGCGACCGTTTCGCCGCCCTCGACCAGATTAACAAACAGAACGTTGACCAGCTGCAGGTTGCCTGGGTCGCCCACACCGGGGATATCCCGCAGAGCAACGGCTCCGGCGCGGAAGACCAGAATACGCCGCTGCAAATTGGCGATACGCTTTACGTCTGTACGCCCTACAGCAAGGTGCTGGCGCTGGATGTCGATAGCGGTAAAGAGAAATGGCGCTATGATTCAAAAGCCACTGCGCCGAACTGGCAGCGCTGCCGCGGCTTAGGCTATTACGAAGAGAGCCAGGCCCAGGTTTCCCCTGCCGCCGACGCGCAGCCGGCCGCCTGCTCCCGCCGCCTGTTCCTGCCAACCTCCGACGCCCGTCTGATCGCTATTGATGCCGATAACGGTAAACTGTGCGACGCCTTCGGCGACCACGGTATTGTGGACCTGAGCGTTGGCATGGGGGAAATCAAAGCGGGTTACTACCAGCAGACCTCCACGCCGCTGGTGGCGGGTAACGTGGTCGTGGTTGGCGGTCGCGTGGCGGATAACTTCTCCACCGGCGAGCCCCCGGGCGTCGTTCGCGCCTATGATGTTCATACCGGCAAACTGGCGTGGGCATGGGATCCGGGCAACCCGAACCTGACCGGCGAACCGCCGGCCGGACAGACCTACACCCGCGGTACGCCGAACGTCTGGTCGGCCATGTCCTATGACGCGAAGCTGAATCTGATTTATCTGCCGACCGGTAACGCAACGCCGGACTTCTTTGGCGGCGAACGTACCGCGCTGGACGATAAATACAGTTCCTCCATCGTGGCCGTTGACGCCACGACCGGCCAGGTACGCTGGCATTATCAGACCACCCATCACGATCTCTGGGATTTCGACCTGCCTTCCCAGCCGCTGCTGTACGATCTGCCTGACGGTAAAGGCGGCACCACGCCGGTGCTGGTGCAAACCAGCAAGCAGGGCATGATCTTTATGCTGAACCGCGCCACCGGTGAACCGGTCGCCAAGGTTGAGGAACGTCCAGTCCCGGCGGGCAACGTCAAGGGCGAGCGCTACTCGCCGACCCAGCCCTACTCCGTCGGCATGCCAATGATCGGCAACGAGACGCTGACCGAGTCGGATATGTGGGGCGCGACGCCTGTCGACCTGCTGCTGTGCCGCATCCAGTTTAAAGAGATGCGTCACCAGGGCGTCTTCACCCCGCCGGGCGAGGATCGTTCGCTGCAGTATCCCGGCTCGCTGGGCGGGATGAACTGGGGCAGCGTGTCGGTTGACCCGAACAACAGCCTGATGTTCGTCAATGATATGCGCCTTGGCCTCGCCAACTATATGGTGCCGCGCGCCAAAGTGGCGAAGGACGCCAGCGGTATCGAAATGGGGATTGTGCCGATGGAGGGCACGCCGTTCGGCGCCATGCGCGAACGTTTCCTGTCGCCGCTGGGCATTCCGTGCCAGAAACCACCGTTCGGCACTATGTCAGCGGTTGATTTGAAAACCGGCAAACTGGTGTGGCAGGTTCCGGTGGGCACCGTTGAGGACACCGGCCCGCTGGGGATCCGCATGCATATGCCAATCCCTATCGGTATGCCGACGCTGGGCGCCTCGTTATCAACCCAGTCCGGCCTGCTGTTCTTCGCGGGCACCCAGGACTTCTACCTGCGCGCGTTTGATACCGCCAACGGGAAAGAGATCTGGAAATCGCGTCTGCCGGTCGGCAGTCAGTCCGGCCCGATGACCTACGTATCGCCGAAAACCGGCAAGCAGTACATCATCATCAACGCGGGCGGCGCTCGCCAGTCGCCGGACCGCGGCGATTATATTATCGCCTACGCGCTTCCGCAGCAGAAGTAACCGCCAGGGCCCCAAACGGGGCCCTTTTTGCGGCCCGGGAACCGCCCGGTGGCGGCTGGCGCGAAGGCAAAATCATCTTCAGCCCCCCTAAGCAAGCCATTTTCATTCAGCTATGTTACTATTGCGAATGGTTATCAATAATAACAACTGAACAAGGATAATGGATGAAAAGTTCACCCTGCCGCCTGCTCGCAGGCACCTTTATGTTAGCCGCCGCCTCGGCTCAGGCGTTAAAAGCCCCGGAAGTGGACCTGCGCGATCCGACGATTTGGGAAGAGAAAGCGGCGTCTCCGCTCACCGCCAACCCACAGCCCTGCGAGGTGTTCAGCGGGCCGCACTGCGCGGTGTGGGAAGATGAGAAATCGGATATTCAGCGTGAACGGGAGCGGCGAGAACAGCGGCGATGGCAGAATGGTTATGAAAACCTGCGGCGGGAGTAATCCCTCTTAAATGATAACCCGGGCATGCCCGGGTTATTTTTCACCAGGAAAATCAATTCTCGCCGAAATGAATGACGGTACGAATGGATTTACCTTCATGCATCAGATCAAACGCTTCGTTGATTTGATCCAGCGGCATACGGTGGGTAATAAACGGATCGAGGCGAATTTTCCCCGCCATCGCCTCTTCAACCATTCCCGGCAGCTGGGTACGCCCTTTCACGCCGCCGAACGCGGAGCCGCGCCAGACGCGCCCGGTGACCAGCTGGAATGGGCGGGTTTTAATCTCCTGGCCCGCGCCGGCAACGCCGATGATGACGCTTTCGCCCCAGCCTTTGTGGCAGCACTCCAGCGCCGCGCGCATCACGTTGACGTTACCGATACACTCGAAGCTAAAGTCGACGCCGCCGTCGGTGAGTTCAACAATCACATCCTGAACCGGCTTATCGTAATCATTCGGGTTGATAAAGTCGGTCGCGCCCATCTCTTTCGCGAGAGTGAATTTTTCCGGGTTGGTATCCACCGCCAGAATGCGCCCGGCTTTCGCCTGTACCGCGCCCTGGATCACCGCCAGGCCGATCCCGCCGAGGCCGAAGACGGCGACGGTATCGCCCTCTTTTACTTTCGCCGTATTGTGCACCGCGCCGATACCGGTAGTGACGCCGCAGCCCAGCAGGCAGACTTTATCCAGCGGCGCCTGCGGGTTCACTTTTGCCAGCGAAATTTCGGCCACTACGGTGTATTCGCTGAAGGTGCTGGTCCCCATATAGTGATAAATCGGTTCACCGTTGTAGGAGAAACGGGTGGTGCCGTCCGGCATCAGGCCTTTACCCTGAGTGGCGCGCACCGCCTGGCAGAGGTTAGTTTTGCCGGATTTACAGAACTTACACTCGCGGCATTCGGCGGTATACAGAGGAATAACGTGGTCGCCCGGCTGCAGGCTGGTCACGCCTTCCCCCACTTCGACGACAATCCCGCCGCCTTCATGGCCCAGTACCGCCGGGAAAACGCCTTCCGGATCGTCGCCTGAGAGGGTAAAGGCATCGGTGTGGCATACGCCGGTATGGGTGATTTTGACCAGCACTTCGCCTTTTTTCGGCGGCGCGACGTCAATCTCAACGATTGAAAGCGGCTGGCCTGGGCCAAACGCGACGGCTGCACGTGATTTCATATCTCTCTTCCTCGTGGTGATTTTATTTTAAATAGGACCGTAGCAGATGCCCGACTTCCGCCATTCTGGCGGCGCGCTGGTCTGGCGTCGTTTCGCCGCTGACCAGTTCATCCTGCAGATGAATTTCAACCATCTCTCCCATCAGGCCGTTGGCGGCGCCGCGAATTGAGGCGATTTGTTGCAGAATGGTCATACAGGGTTCGCCGGATTCCAGCGCCCGCTCGAGCGCTTCAACCTGGCCACGGATGCGCCTTACCCGACTGAGGGCACGCTTTTTATCTTCAGGTGAATGTGGCATGGTGACGCCCTCCATATCATATAGGGGGGTATACTATATTTATTGTTGCCATGAGGCAAATGGCTTCGCCGCTTTAACCGTAGCATAGCGGCGAGAATTTGCGCTTAGCGGAAGTTGAGGCCCCCGAAGAATGAGACAAAAAAACCCGCCGAAGCGGGTTTATCGAGGTTTAGCGCCTGCGCGGCATCATCCTCAGCAGCGTGTTATCTTTCCAGAAGTAGTGGTGCAACAGCGCCGCCAGCGCGTGCAGGCCAATGATAAAGTAGCCGGTATTGGCCAGCAGCTCGTGCCACGCTTTCAGGGTATCCACCAGCTCAAAGTTGCTTTCCACCGCGTGCGGCATGGTCAGGCCAAACGCGAACCACGGGTTACCGCGGTAGTACATCATGACCATGCCGATGGCCGGCAGCGCGATAAACAGCAGATAGATAACCAGATGCCCCAGATGCGCGAAGCCGGTCATCATCGGCGACGGCTTAGGCACAATTGGCGGCGCCGGGGATTTGAGACGCACCAACAGGCGCACCACCATCAGAACAAAAATAGAAATCCCGCAGGAGACGTGAATCATATTGATGACGGGCCGCGCGCTGCGGGGAAAAAAGCCCCGCAGCTCCATCGCCGCGTAAGCGCCTATCACTAAAAGAAACACCAGCCAGTGGATACCAATTTGCAGGCCAGAATATTTATCGCGCATGAGAAACCCTTAATAAAACGGTGATATCGCCAACATAAACACCTTTTATTAAAAATTCATTAACTTTTACGTACTTATAAAAAAACAATTGTCGGTTTCACGCATTTAATGCAAAAGCGGCGAGTTATCCCCGGCGCAGGAATACGGGGAACGTATACCTCGGCCTTGACGCTGTATATAATCACAGTACAATACTCCCTGCTATTATCATCAACGGGATAAAAAATGTTCGTAGAGCTGAGTTATGACAAAAGAAATTTCGAGGGATTGGCCGGCGCTAAAGAGATCATTCTTAATGAACTAACGAAGCGAGTACATCGCATTTTTCCCGATGCCGACGTCCGCGTTAAGCCGATGATGACCCTGGCTTCCATCAATACTGACGCCAGCAAGCACGAGAAGGAGCAGATCAGCCGCGCCGTGCAGGAGATGTTCGAAGAAGCCGATATGTGGATGCAGGAAGATTAACGGACGAGTGTTGAGGAAACGATGAACACTTTCAGCATAATAGCCATCCCCCTCTTTGCCGCAGCGGTGGTGATGTTGACGTTGGGGGCGACCCGGAAAAACCGTGCCTGCGCTATCGTCGGCGGCGTTTTGATGGCCGCGACCGTGGTTAACGCGGTGACCGGCATGGCGCTACAGGGCGGGTAACAGAATGAGCTTTGTCTGGTACATGGCGCTGATATGCATTGTGATAGCGTATCTTATGATGACCTTCCTCCCCGTTTAATCCCGGGTTTTCGCCTACCCGGGCTTCTTCTACCGGCGGGATCATACCCCCTTGCGCACCAGCGTTGCCGCCTGCATAAAAATCTCGTCCTCGATGCCATCCCCCTTCTGTCTACCCAGTCTCACCAGTTCTTCAACAATGCTTTCCCGGTTAATTGGCTTCTGGCCAGAGACCAGGCCAATAACCGCCGCGCCAATGGCAAGACCAATCAGCCCCGTTTGCTCTTCTTTGTTCTTCATCGTTCCGCTCCGTTATGCCCGAAAAAAGTTTAGCAGCCGCATCAGCGACTGCAACCCGGGCCTCCACGGGGGTTGATACCCGCGGAATCGTCTTCAAAAGCAGTACGGATTCCGGGTCAGGCAAAGCCTGTCCCCGGCTCGTTTGCCCGTTGAGGGACGCTAAAAAGTGTGAAGTTGATCAAAAACAACAAAATGACGGGCCGAGAGGCGTATTGGTATTACGTCCGCGCCGGGGGCAGCCCGGCGCGAGAAGCGATTGTTACCACCCGATGATTAAAAGGAGAAATCAGCATGATCACTTACGATCGTAACCGCAATCCTATTACTAACGGCAGCCAGGTGATGATTAACGGGACGGGTAAAACCGGTAAAATTATCGCTATCCACGCGACGGGCTTAACGCCAGCCCAGCTGCGCCGTAATAAGACAGTCGAAGTGGAAGGGACGGAAGGTAAGTTCGAGCCCGTTGAACTGATCCGCCTTGGTCTCCACTAAGGAAGCGCAAGCCGCCGCGGCATCAGCCAGACGCCGAATATCGGCTGGCGACGCCGGGCGGTTCCCTACCGGCGCTCGGCGCCATGGCTGGTCTTCGCCTGATACATGCGCCGGTCCGCCACCGCAACGATCTCATTGAGGCTATGATGCGTTGCAGGGTCGTATTCAACGCAGCCCCAGGAAAACGCCAGCTGCCACGGATTGCCCGCCTGTTGATTATACTCAGCAACGTTATTGCTTAGCTGCGCCATCGCGATGCCCGCCGCCTGCTGGGCAGTATTAGCAAGCAGGATAATAAACTCATCTCCGCCCTGCCTGGCAATGATATCCGACTCCCGGAAGGTGGCTTTCATCAAATCAGCCATCGCCGTCAGGGCTTTATCCCCCTGTTCATGACCCCAGGTATCGTTAATCAGCTTAAAGCGATCGAGATCGATAAATACGAGGCTCGCCGGTTCATTGCGCCGCCTGGCCGTCAGCAGCGCGTACTCCGCTAACGACATAAAACCCCGGCGGTTGAACAGCCCCGTCAGCTCATCGGCGGTCGCCGCGTCGAGCACCTTGAATTCATCTTCAACGATGGCGGCCAGGTCGCTTAATATTTGTATCTCATGCACGGAAAAGGCGCGCGGCTTGTGGTCCATCAGGCAGAACGCGCCGACCGTCGCGCCGTCAGGCAGCTGTACCGGGTATCCGGCATAAAAGCGGATAAAAGGCGCTTCCGTGACCAGCGGGTTATCGTGAAAGCGCAGATCCTGCTGCAGGTCATTAACGATTAAAGGGTCGGTCTGCAGAATAGTATGCGCGCAGAACGTGATATCCCTCGGCAGGGTATCGACTTCAAGTCCGGCGCAGGATTTAACATGCAGAGTATTTTCTCCCACGAGGCTAACCGACGCCACCGGCAGATCGTAGAGCGTACGCGCAAGCCGGGTCAGGCGATCGAAACGCTCTTCTTTTCCGCTATTAAGTAATCCGGATGCCCGCAGCGATTGCAGGCGACGCAGTTTATCGGGATGGAGTCCGGCTAATTTCAATTTTTCTCTCTTACGTTATCAGGATAGATGACGCTGCGCTTACCATTGAAGCGCACATCAGGCTGTTAACAGACGATTCACATTTGTTGTCTCATGAGTTAAGCATATATCGCTGACTCGTCAAACGAGACATCAGGTTCGTTCCGTCGCGGCCCACTCCCTCAGCCTCTCTTTCAGCCACTGGCTCGCGCCGCGCTGCCCGCTCCGCTTGTGGGAATAGATTTTCACTTCAAACGGCGGAACCTCAAACGGTAATTCAAAGACCTTCAGCGTCGCCGCGTCAGTCATTTTTGCCGCGGCAGAGCGCGGTATCGCCATAAGCAGTTCACTTTGCGCAATAATAGCTGGCGCGCTCAGCATAGAGGGGGTTTTGATGGTGATATGCCGCGAGAAGCCCATTTTCGCAAGCTGCACGTCGAGAACGCCCTGGCTTTCATTCCACGGGGTGACTACCAGATGCTGTGCTGCCAGGTAGTCCGTCAGCGTGAGCCGGGATCGCCTGGCGCTGCTTATCGCAACATAATCATCTTTCAGCCAGCAAACCTCATCCAGCTCCGGATGCTCTGCTTCATCCAGCGCGCTAAATCCCAGCGCTAAATCCACCTCGCCGGCCAGCAGTTCCGTCAGCGCCGGGCTGTGCGGCAGATAGCGCAGTTCGAAACGCAGGCCTGGCGCCTGCTGCTGTAGCCTGGGCATCAGCGTCGGGAAAACGCACTGCGCGGTGAAGTCCGTGATCGCTATCTGTAGGCAGTCGGTACTGGCCGAGGCCACAAACTTCGGCTGCGGAGTAAGCTCCTGATCTAAAAACTTGAGCGCCGAAGCGATGGAAGGCGCGAGCTGGGTGGCGTATACGCTGGGGCACATACGATGACCTTCGCGATAGAAAAGCGGGTCATTGAGCGCGGCGCGCAGTCTGGATAGCGCGTGGCTTAACGCCGATGTGCTCATCGCCAGCTCTTCCGCCGCCAGGCGCACCGAACGATAGCGGTAGACCGCCTCAAATACCGGCAGCAGATTCAAATCAAGACGGCGAAGCGCAGGATGCATAATATTCATCATTGGGTGATTTCATTGCACTTAATTCTTCTAACCTTAACGTTTATGCTTGGCGGTATCAAACTCACGATGGCACAACAGGTACTCCAATGAATATGACCATTCGTCAGGCCCGCCCGGCGGACGCAAAAGCAATTTATGACATGATTTACGAGCTTGCGGTTTATGAAAAAGCGCCGGAGCAGGTGGTCACCACGGTAGATGAAATCCAGGCATCGCTTTTCGCCAGCGACAGCAAAACGGAAGCGCTAATCTGCGAGATTGACAATAAGGTTGCCGGGTACGCGGTGTTCTTCACCAGCTATTCCACCTGGCTCGGTCGCAACGGCATCTATATGGAAGATCTGTACGTCACTCCCGAATTTCGCGGCCGCGGCGCTGGAAAAGCGCTATTGCGAACCATCGCTCAGCTGGCGGTAAAAAGAGAGTGCGGTCGCCTGGAGTGGAGCGTGCTCGACTGGAACCAGCCGGCCATTGATTTTTATCTGAGCATTGGCGCCGTTGCGCAAAGTGAGTGGGTTCGCTATCGCCTTGACGGCGCCGCGCTTGCCGCTTTTGCTGAACGGGGCGGGAACGCCGAATAATCGGCCACCCGGCGGGCCCTTCCCGGGCCCACCTTTTCAACCCCTTGCCAATATACCCGCGGCGTATAAAGCTGAAACAAAAAATTATTAACCCTTAACGCCCCGCCCACAACCCGCCGAATTTATTCACTTTTCCGTACGCGTTTTTATCAGCATTTAACGGCGCCGGAAAAATCGTTGGTTGCCCTATCCCGCCAGCTGAACTAAGCCTGGAGAAGTTTTCACCTGACAGTTCAACTGACCTGGAGATTCTTCATGAGTAAACTCGGGATTAATGGATTTGGGCGTATTGGACGTTTAGTACTGCGCCGATTACTGGAGGTTAATAGTCCTTTAGAGGTCGTCGCCATCAACGACCTCACCTCCCCTAAGGTACTGGCCTACCTGCTTAAGCATGATTCTAACTACGGACCTTTCCCGTGGAGCGTCGATTTTACTGAAGATGCGCTTATCGTTGACGGCAAAAAAATTACCGTTTATGCCGAAAAAGAGGCTCAGCATATTCCGTGGAAAGCGGTCGGTGCCGAGCTGATCGTCGAGTGTACGGGTTTTTATACCTCCGCGGAAAAAGCGCAAGCTCATCTGACCGCCGGCGCTAAAAAAGTGCTTATCTCCGCGCCCGCTGGCGATATGAAAACCATTGTCTATAACGTTAACGACGACACGCTGGAGGCAAACGATACGATTATTTCCGTGGCCTCCTGCACCACCAACTGCCTGGCGCCGATGGCGAAAGTGCTGAATGACGCCTTTGGTATTAAGGTGGGGACCATGACCACGATTCACGCCTATACCGGTACGCAATCGCTGGTTGACGGCCCCCGCGGCAAAGATCTACGCGCTTCCCGCGCGGCGGCGGAAAATATCATTCCGCATACAACCGGGGCGGCGAAAGCCATCGGGCTGGTTATTCCAGCGCTTAGCGGCAAGCTGAAGGGCCACGCCCAGCGCGTACCGACGAAAACCGGGTCGGTGACTGAGCTGGTGTCGGTGCTGGAGAAAAAGGTCTCCGCTGAAGAAGTCAATCAGGCGATGAAAAACGCGGCGACGAACAACGAATCATTCGGTTACACCGAAGAGGAGATCGTCTCGTCGGACGTGATTGGCAGCCATTTCGGTTCCATTTATGACGCCACGCAGCTGGAGATTGCCGAGGTTGGCGATCTCCAGCTGGTGAAAACCGTCTCCTGGTACGATAACGAGTATGGCTTCGTTACCCAGCTTATCCGCGTGCTGGATAAGTTCGCCAAATAAATCCCGGGGGCGGCGCAACGCGCCTTGCCCGGGCTACAGGTACGTGCGGCATGCGTTTGGGTAGCCCGGGTAAGGCGTCAGCCGCGACCCGGGAGGCGGTCTGCGGGCTGGGTTAGCCCGGACAGATGCGCAGCATCGCCTCCGGGAAGCCCACCGGTTCTCTGCTGACTCAGGCCTGCAGATAGACCACCTGGGTTTGCAGATACTCATTCAGACCATGACGCCCGTCGGCGCCGCCGATGCCCGATTTACGCCATCCGGCATGGAAACCCTGCATCGCTTCGAAATTCTCGCGGTTAATATAGGTTTCACCAAACTTCAACCCTTTGATCGCCTTCATCGCGACGTTCAAATCGCGGGTATAGATTGACGACGTCAGCCCGTAATCGCAGTCGTTGGCCATCGCCAGCGCTTCTTCAAGGGTATCAAACGCCACCACCGGCAGCACCGGGCCGAACGTCTCTTCATGCACGATATCCATCTCCTGGCGCACGTCCAGCAGCAGCGTCGGCGGATAGAAATAGCCCTTACCCGTCACCGCTTTCCCACCCAGGACAACGCGCGCGCCCTGGGCCACCGCTTTCGCCACCTTCTGCTCCACGCGCTCCAGCGCGGCGGCGTTAATCAACGGTCCCATTGCGATATCGTCGCGAGACGCCGGATCGCCAAACTGCACCGCCTTCAGCGCTTCACCCAGACGGTTAACGAAGCGATCGTAAATGCCCTTTTGCACATAGACGCGCTCAACGCAGTTACACACCTGCCCGCTATTAATGACGCGAGAATCCACCACTGCCTTAACCGCCAGCTCAAGATCCGCATCGTCCATCACGATAGCGGGCGCTTTACCGCCCAGCTCCAGACACACTTTGGTGATGTTTTTCGCCGCCGCGGCCATAATCTTCTCGCCCGCGGCGACGCTGCCGGTCATGCTGACCATCGCCACTTTCGGATTGCTCGCCAGCTCCTGGCCCACGGTTTCGCCGCGCCCCAGCACCAGGTTAAAGACCCCTTTCGGCAGGCCGATATCATGGACGATTTGCGCAAAAGCGATGGCGTTATTCGGCGTAAATTCACTCGGTTTAATCACGATGGTATTACCGGTAATGAGCGCCGGCGCCAGCTTGCGGGCAATCAGGAAGAACGGAAAATTCCACGGCAGAATGCCGGTGGTCACGCCCAGCGCGCGCTTGAATACCAGAATATTTTCCCCCGGCCGGTCGCTCTGTACAATTTCACCTTCATAACGGCGCGCCCATTCGGCCATATAATCCAGATAATCGGCGGTAAAGGAGACCTCCACCGCGGCCAGCTGCTGTATTTTTCCGCCCTCGGCGACGATCAGCGCGGCGATCTCCTCGGCCCGCTCGCGGATACCGGCAGCGATTTTGCGCAGCCACCTCGCTCGCTCAATTGCCGGCAGGGCTTCCCAGCCCGGCTGCGCGCGCTCAGCGGCCAGAATCGCGCGCCGGGCATCTTCCGCGCTGCCGTCGGGAATACGCGAAAGCAGCGCTTCCGTCGCCGGATTGCTCACATCAATCCATGCATCACCGCGGCCGGGTTCAAACTGGCCGTCAATATACATAGGGTGTTGAACGGGTGCTGTCATGGTCTGCTCCTCAGGATTATTGTTTTTAACAGGTGAACTAGATGTTAAAAATTATCGTCCATCAGGCAAAGGGACAGCATGAGCGCTTGTTTTTGTGAGATATTTCATAAAAACAGAGCAACCCGGGGCGTAAAGAATCACAATTCAATAACAGATGATGCCCGTTTGCGATATCGCTAACGCAAACGGGCAAGATGAGAGTTACCGGCTAATAGGTCCTGCGTTCGAAGGGGAAACGCGGGCTGGCTATCATGGCATGCCGCGCCATCTTCTAAGCCAGCTGACGCGCGCTTAGCGCATCGGAGAGCAGGCGGTCGTCGCGCAGCGTCTGCCACGCCTGAGCGATGTACGGCGGAATATCCACATGAGCGATAAATCCCTTACCCTGGGGGCCGTAGCCCTGCGGGTTATCCGCCAGCCGCGGCAGTTCACCGAGGATCAGCGCCAGATAGCGATCCACCGGCCACAGCCCCGCCTCTTTCCCGCTGAACGTGACGCCGTCACGCCCGTTACACAACACCGGTGAACAGCCCGGCGCGCTGTACCACGTCGGCGCACGCGGGTCGTCTTGCCAGACGCGGGCAAATGTCGCCATCGTTCGCCGCTGCATGGTCGGGTCCTGAACCACCACCCCCGTACGGTGCGCAATGCCGTTGTGCTCCAGCATCTGCCGGGTAAAACGCGCGTTCTCGCCGCAGTTGGTGGAGCGGTCTTCCACCACGATTCGTTGGCGCGGAATCGCCCAGAACTGATGGGCAATGTCGGCCAGAATATGCGCCTCGGCGCGATCGTCTACCGGAATGGTGCGATAGCGCGGGTCATTCAGCACCGACTGGTATAAAAACGAGGTGGAGTGGCCGATACCGCCGCTGATCAGCAGAGGAACGGCGTGATGCGCCGCCAGCCGGCAGGCGAAATCAATGGTCGGGATCACCGCATTGCCTGCCAGCACCACCAGCTCTATTTGCGGATCCTGCGGTAAATCATCCTGCGCCAGCCAGGCCCCCAGCTGGTTCGCCGCGGCCAGTACCGCCTCCGGCAGCGATGGAAAATGCTCTGACATGTTCTCTCCTTTTAGCGTTCTTAGCCTGACATTACCGGCCACCATCTTAGACGGTACAGCGTACTTTGGGGTAATAAAGTGCGAACAGAGCACCCACGCCTGTTAAGCAACAAAGTCAACACATATACATAGCGTTTTATTCACTTTTTGAAGAGGGTCAAGATTCTGATAAATAGAGATAAAGGGTCACAACTACGGCTTTAATGCACAAAGATGCATATTCACCCATTGATGACCTTGTTTTCCGTTTTTTTATTCATAAAAAGCCGAACCCCAGCCGCAACGACAGCATATTCTGCATTTTTGCCAAATACCGTCCCATTAAATTGGTGATAACATTCTCGTTACAGAGTTTATAGCTGTACCTTTCCACGGTTAACAAAATAATTATCACTGCGAAACAGGACTCTTATGGAAAAGTTATCTTACGCTTCTGAAAGTAGTACATCTCCATGGACCACCTACCTGCGTCAAATCGATCGCGTTGCGCCCTATCTCGGCGATCTCGCCTACTGGATTGAAACCCTGCGCCATCCGAAACGCGCGCTGATCGTTGATATTCCGGTACAAATGGATGATGGCACTATCCGCCACTTCGAAGGCTACCGCGTCCAGCACAACCTCTCGCGTGGACCGGGTAAAGGCGGCGTGCGCTACCATCCGGATGTCGATTTGAATGAAGTGATGGCGCTTTCAGCCTGGATGACCATCAAGTGTGCGGCAGTCAATATTCCCTACGGCGGCGCCAAGGGCGGTATCCGCGTCGACCCGTTCTCACTATCAGAGGGTGAACTGGAACGTTTGACCCGTCGTTATACCAGCGAGATCGGCATTATCATCGGGCCGCAAAAAGATATTCCGGCGCCGGACGTTGGTACCAACGGTAAAGTGATGGCCTGGATGATGGATACTTACTCCATGAACCACGGCACCACCATCACCGGCGTGGTCACCGGCAAGCCTATTCACCTCGGCGGTTCGCTGGGCCGTGAAAAAGCCACCGGCCGCGGCGTATTCGTCACCGGTCGCGAAGTGGCTCGCCGCAGCGGTATCGAAATCGAGGGTGCCAAAGTCGCGCTGCAGGGTTTTGGTAACGTGGGCAGCGAAGCGGCCCGCCTGTTCGCAGGCGTCGGCGCGCGGATTGTGGTGATTCAGGACCACACCGCCACGCTGTATAACGAGGGCGGCATTGATATGGCCGCGCTGACCGCATGGCAGGCGGAGAACAAGCAAATTGCCGGCTTCCCGGGCGCCCGCGAAATTGACAAAGAAGCGTTCTGGACGACGCCGATGGATATTCTGATCCCGGCGGCGCTGGAAGGTCAGATTACGCGCGAGCGCGCGGAAACCCTCAGCTGCAAACTGGTGCTTGAAGGCGCTAACGGCCCGACCTATCCGGAAGCGGACGACGTGCTGGCCGAGCGCGGCATCGTGGTGGTGCCGGACGTTATTTGTAATGCCGGCGGCGTCACCGTGAGCTACTTCGAATGGGTGCAGGATATGGCCAGCTTCTTCTGGAGCGAAGAAGAGATCAACGCCAAAATGGACCGTATCATGACCGATGCGATCGTTCACGTTTACGAAAAAGCGGTGGAAAAAGCGTGCTCTTTACGTACCGCCGCCTATATCGTGGCCTGTGAGCGAATTCTGATGGCGCGTAAAGATCGCGGTATTTATCCGGGATAATCCCCCTTCTCAGCCCGGTTAATGCCGGGCTGAGATCAGAACTCTCTTCCCCCCTCCCAAAGCTTCTTCCACAATAAACGCACATACCGTTAACCTGTTTTTATCAATCAGGCTTGAATTCTCGTTCTGGTCAGGCAAAAATCATTAGAGCTCTAACGATATTGCAGACTGACCTATGGATAACCGACAGCTTAACTTTTCCCATCTTTTATATCTGACCGCCCACCACTGGCGCCTGGCGGTCAACCGTCGGCTCAAGGACCTCGGCATGAGCCAGGCCAGCTGGGTCGCCGTTTCCGCCATCGCGCGCAACGAAAAGCCGCTATCGCAAAGCGAGCTGGCCCAGGAGCTCGGCGTCGAAAGCGCAACCCTCGTACCGCTGCTCAACCGGCTGGTCGATCTCGGTCTGGTCGAGCGGGTGAAAACCGAACGCGACAAGCGTAAACGACTGCTGATCGCTACCGCCAAAGGCCTTGAGGTGTATCAGCAGGTGAAAACGGTGGCCGATGATTTGCGGGAGGAGATCCTTACCGCCATTACCCCCGAAGAGCAGCGGCAGACGCAGCGGGTACTGGAGAAGCTGCTGCGCGAGGTTGAGAAAAAATAATGCCGCGTCGTCACGCTAATCCCTATGTTCCTCACGACTGGGCCCCGCACGAAAAACCGGCGATCCTCGGCTCGCCGTCGACCCCCATTCACAGTACGCCAAAACGTATTGCCTACGGGATCGTCGGGCTGCTGGTCTGCCTGACGGGCGCGCTCGGCAACGCGGTGGTAACCGCCAATCTGCAGCTGTTGCAGGGTACCTTTGCCGCCTGGTCAACCGAGATTGCCTGGCTCCCGGCGGTCTACGTGATGACCAACGTCTCCATCAACCTGCTGCTGGTGAAGTTTCGCCAGCAGTTCGGCCTGCGCGCTTTTACCGAGGGTTTTCTCGTTCTCTACGTGCTGGTGACCTTTTTCCACCTGTTCGTTAACGACCTCAGTTCAGCGCTGATGGTGCGCGCCGCC
Source organism: Klebsiella sp. RCJ4 (assembly GCF_009025755.1). NCBI lineage: Bacteria > Pseudomonadati > Pseudomonadota > Gammaproteobacteria > Enterobacterales > Enterobacteriaceae > Klebsiella > Klebsiella sp. RCJ4. The sequence goes on along the minus strand of NZ_WCIN01000002.1, from coordinate 11,308 downwards.
CACGGAATGGTAGCCGCAGCGCTAAGCTCGCTGGGGATTTATTATCAGGTGCAGGCCTGGCCCGCCCGCCATCGGCTCAAAGCGCTGACCATCGGCATCACCGGTTCATCCCTGGCGATCCCGCTGGCGCGCCTGTTCTCAACCGAGCTGCTGCAAATCGACGAGTGGCGCGGGCTGTACTTCTTTGAGCTGGGGCTGGCGCTGGTGTCGCTGGCCTGCGTGATCGCCCTCAAGCTGCCGCCAAGCGATCGTAAAAAGGTGTTTGAGAAGAAAGACTTCATCACCTTCTTCCTGCTGGCGCCGGGGATGGCGCTGGTCACCGCGGTGCTGTCGCTGGGACGACTGGACTGGTGGTTTGAAGCGCCGTGGATCGGCTGGGCGCTGGCGGGCGCGGTGGTGCTGATTGTCTCCGCGATTGCCTTTGAGCATAACCGCAGCAACCCGCTGCTCAATATCAAATGGCTCTCCAGCGGCAGTATTCTGCGCCTCGGGCTGATTATGCTGCTGATCCGCATCGTGCTGGCGGAGCAGAATACCGGCGTTATCGGCTGGCTGCAGTACGTCGGTTTGCAGAATGAACAGATGACCAACCTGGCATGGTCAATTTTTGCCGGGATCGTCTGCGGCATCGTCGCCAGCTGCCTGACGCTCAACCCGCAGCGCCTCTACTGGCCCACCGCCACGGCGCTGGCGTTGATTATGGTTGCCTCGCTGCTCGACAGCCAGTCGACGATCCTCACGCGACCGGAGCAGCTGATGTTCAGCCAGTTTCTGCTGGGCTTCGGCAGCGCCTTTTTCCTCGCCCCGGCGATGCTGGCGGGGATTGGCGGCGTCATTGCCGACCAGCGCAACCTGGTGAGCTTCTCGGTGCTGTTCGGCATGAGCCAGAATATCGGCGGCCTGCTGGGTTCCGCTATTCTCGGCACCTTTCAGACCTGGCGGGAGAAGTTTCACTCCAGCCAGCTCGCCGACCAGCTCACCACGCTCAATCCGCTGATTACCGAGCGTTTGCAGCAGTACAGTCAGATGTATCAAAGCCAGATTGGCGACAGCACGTTGCTCAACGTTCAGGCCACCACGCTGCTGCAAAACGCCGCCACCCTGCAGGCCAATATTCTCGCTTACAATGATACCTATCTGCTGACGGCGGCGATTTCAGCCGCCACGCTGGTATGGGTTTTCTGGCGCTTAATAAGATTACGTATTACCGCTCGTATCGCGCTGAAGCGCGCGACGGGAAGCAAATAAAAATTTTCACTCTGGAGTTATTATGAGTCAGCAGGATGCGGCCAAACAGCAGGCCAATACCCGAAATAATATTCGCATCGTCTCTATTTTTACCGCCGCCGCCATTGGCATCGTTGGCGTACTGGTTATTCTCTACGCCTGGCAGCTGCCGCCGTTTACCCGAGAAAGCCAGTTTACCGATAACGCCTACGTTCGCGGGCAAACCACGTTTATCAGCCCGCAGGTCAACGGTTATATCACCGAGGTTAAGGTCCAGGATTTTAATCAGGTAAAAGCCGGCGACGTGCTGTTTCAAATCGACGACCGCATCTATAAGCAGCGCGTCCATCAGGCGGAAGCTCAGCTGGCGATGAAAGAGGCGGCGCTGAAGAACAATCAGCAGCAGCGTAAAAGCGCCGAAGCGGTCATCACCCGTAACGAAGCGGCGCTGCAAAACGCCCGCGCGCAGAATCTGAAAACCCAGGCGGATTTAAAACGCGTTCAGGAGCTGACCGCCGACGGCTCGCTATCGATTCGCGAACGCGATTCCGCCCGCGCCAGCGCGGCGCAGGGCACCGCGGATATCGAGCAGGCCAAAGCAACGCTGGAAATGTCGCGCCAGGATTTGCAATCAACCATCGTTAATCGTGACTCGCTGCTCGCCGACGTCGCCAATGCGAAAGCCGCGCTGGAGCTGGCGCAGATAGACCTGCAAAACACCCGTATTATCGCGCCGACGGACGGTCAGCTTGGGCAAATCTCCGTTCGCCTTGGCGCATACGTGACCGCCGGGACGCATTTGACCTCGCTGGTGCCGCCGCAGCACTGGCTGATCGCTAACCTGAAAGAGACCCAGCTGGCCCAGGTGCGCGTCGGACAGCCGGTGACCTTTACCGTGGATGCGCTGAACAGCGAGAAATTCACCGGTACGGTACAGAGCATCTCCCCGGCGACCGGCGTGGAGTTCAGCGCTATTTCGCCGGATAACGCCACCGGTAACTTTGTCAAAATCGCCCAGCGCATTCCGGTACGCATCGCCGTTGATGAGGGGCAGAAAAACGGCCAGCGCCTGCGGCCGGGCATGTCGGTGCAGGTCACCATCGATACCCGCGCGGAGGAGCAGCAATGATCCGTCCGCTCGCTCTCGCCGTTATGCTTGCGCTGGCCGGCTGCCAGTCCGCCGACGTTCAACGGGCCGCGCCCGGGCTGCAGATCCCCGCCGCCTGGCGGGCGGATGTCGGCCCCTCCAGCCCGGTTGAGGGCGTGTGGTGGCGCAACTTCCACGACAGTACGCTCAATCTCTACGTTGACCAGGCGCTGCGCTACAACAGCGACGTGCTGATAGCCCGCGAACGGGTCAACGAGTACCAGGCGCGGGCTTACGCCGCCGATAGCAGCCTGTTTCCCTCCCTTGACGCCGGATTGACCGGCACCCGCGCGCGGTCCCAGTCGGCCGCTACCGGCCTGCCTGTCCACAGTACGGTGTATAAAGGCGCGCTAACCGCCAGCTACGATGTTGATCTCTGGGGCGCAAACCGCAGCGCCGCCAGCGCGGCGCAAGCCAGCCTGGAGGCGCAAAAGGCGGCTGCCGCAGCGGCGAATCTGACCGTCGCCTCTTCGGTGGCGGCCGGCTATATCACCCTGCTCTCGCTGGATGAACAGCTGCGGGTGACGCAGCAAACGTTAAAATCGCGCGAAGATGCCTTCAACCTGGCGAAGCACCAGTTTGAGACGGGCTATACCTCACGCCTGGAGCTGATGCAGGCGGACTCCGAACTGCGCTCCACGCGCGCGCAAATTCCGCCGCTGCGCCACCAAATCGCCCAGCAGGAAAATGCGCTCAGCCTTCTGCTCGGCGCCAATCCGGACGCCGTTAAGCGCAACGCGTTCGCGCAGCTGTCGCCGCTATCGCTACCTTCCCAGCTGCCGTCAACCCTGCTCAACCGCCGACCGGATATCGTTCAGGCCCAGCGTCAGCTGGTGGCCGCCGACGCCACCCTGGCGTCATCGCAGGCGCAGCTGCTGCCGTCCATTAACCTTACCGCCACCGGCAGCCTGCAGGATCGCACCCTGCCCGACCTGCTGGATAATCCGCTACGCTTATGGAGCCTCGGCGGCAGCATTCTGGCGCCGCTGCTCAACCGCCAGGCGCTGAATGCCCAGGTGGACGTTTCGATGGCCCAGCGCAATCAGGCGCTGTTTAGCTATGAGAAAACGGTACGCGGCGCGTTTAAAGAGGTGAATGACAGTCTCGATGCCATCGGCCGCTACGGCGAGCAGCTGGCGGAGCTGCAGGCGCAGGAGAAGGTGGCCCAGGAGACGCTGCGCATCGCGCAAAACCGCTATCGCAACGGCTACTCCTCCTATCTGGACGTGCTGGACGCCCAGCGCACGCTGTTTTCCACCCAGCTCAGCGTGGTACAGGTGAAAAACAACCTGCTGCTGGCGCAAGTTGATTTGTACCGGTCGCTGGGAGGCGGCTGGTCTGATTCATCAGGGATGTAATACGGGAAATCTGACATGCAACAACAGTGGTCGGCAGTAGATAATTATCTCGTGACAGCGTTAATCCCCACCGATCCGCTACTCAGCCAGGTTCTGGAGAATAACCAGCGCGCCGGGCTTCCGGCTATCGACGTTGCCGCTAATCAGGGGCAGTTTCTGGCCCTGCTGGTGCGCATGACGGGCGCCAGACGCATCCTCGAGATTGGCACGCTCGGCGGCTACAGCACCATCTGGATGGCCAGAGAATTGCCCGCCGATGGCGAATTACTTACCCTGGAGGCCGACGCGCACCATGCCGCCGTCGCCCGCGAGAACCTGCGCCTGGCGGGCGTGGACGATCGCGTTGCGGTGCTGGAAGGTCCGGCGCTGGCCAGCCTCGAAACGCTGGGAGAGCGCCCGCCGTTCGATCTCATTTTTATCGATGCGGATAAGCCCAATAATCCCTACTATCTGCGCTGGGCGTTACGCTATTCCCGTCCGGGGACAGTGATTGTGGGCGATAACGTGGTGCGCGATGGCGAAGTGACGAATCCGGATAGCGCGGATGAGCGGGTGCAGGGTGTCAGAGCGTTTATCGACATGATGGGCAGCGACCCGCGACTGACGGTCACGGCCCTGCAAACCGTGGGCAGCAAAGGCTGGGATGGGTTCACCCTCGCGTGGGTGAACGCCTGACGCTATCCACCTTCCCCGGCAGCCTGCGCCACCGGGGAAAGCTGCGGCCTAGGCCGTAATCTGCTCCATTGCCTGCAGTACCCGCTTGTCGGAAATCGGATACGGCGTGCCGAGCTGCTGGGCGAACAGGCTGACGCGTAGCTCTTCAATCATCCAGCGGATCTCCTGCACGTCGTCATCCTGACGGCGCTGAGGCGGCAGCTTATTCAGCCACTGCTGCCACGCCTGCTGGATGCTCTCCACTTTAAGCATCTGCGCGCGGTCGCGGTGCGGATCGATGGCCATTTTCTCCAGCCGTTTTTCAATCGCCTGCAGATAGCGCAGCGTGTCCCCAAGGCGGCGGAAGCCGTTACCGGTGACGAAACCGCGATACACCAGCCCGCTCATCTGCGATTTGATATCCGACAGCCCCAGCGCCATGGTCATATCCACGCGCCCTTTCAGGCGTTTGTTGACGTTAAAGACCGCAGTCAGGATCTGTTCGACCTGTTTGGCAATGTCCACTACCGTCTCGTTCAGCTCGGCGCGCACCTTTTCATGCAGCGCGGCAAAGCCCTCTTCGCTCCATACCGGGCCGCCCGCTTCGTCAATCAGCTTATCCACGCCGCAGGCGATGCAGTCATCGATCAGATCCAGCACTTTACCGTAGGGGTTGAAATAGAGCCCCAGCTTGGCTTTATTCGGCAGCTTTTCGTGCAGATACTTTATCGGCGACGGGATATTCAGCAGCAGCAGGCGGCGCAGGCCGCGCCACATCTCCTGCTGCTGCTCCAGCGGATTATCAAACAGCTTGATGGCCACGCTGTCGCGTTCGTCCACCAGCGCCGGCCAGGCCTTAACTTTGTAGTTGCCGCGCTTCTGCTCGTAGCTCTCCGGAAGCTGGCCAAAGCTCCAGATATGCAGCCCGCTCTGCTCGATACCGTCATCGGCGACCGCGGACAGCGTCTCCTGCACCTTACCTTTCAGCGCATCTTTCAGATCCTGCAGCGAACGCCCTTCCTGCAGCTTCTTGTTTTTCTCGTCCACCACCCGGAAAGTGATTTTCAGGTGATCGGGCACCTGATCCCATTGCCAGGCCTCGCGGTCGATAGTCACGCCGGTCATCCGCCGCAGCTCGCGCTCCAGTGAATCCAGCAGCGGCAGCTCCAGCGGCGTCGCGCGGCCGAGAAACGCTTCCGCGTAGTTTGGCGCCGGGACAAAATTGCGGCGCACCGGCTTCGGCAGCGATTTAATCAGGGCGATAACCAGCTCCCGGCGCAGCCCCGGGATCTGCCACTCAAACCCGGCCTCTTCCACCTGGTTGAGCAGCGGCAGCGGAATATGCACCGTCACGCCGTCGGCGTCGGCGCCCGGCTCGAACTGATAGGTCAGACGCAGCTTGAGGTTGCCCTGATGCCAGAAGTTCGGATAGTCGAGCTTGCTGACCTGCTCCGCGCCTTCCTTAATCAGCATGCTCTTTTCAAAGTTGAGCAGATCCGGCGTCTCGCGGCTGGCCTGCTTCCACCATTTATCAAAGTGGCGCGCGGAGATGACGTCATGGCTGATGCGCTGGTCGTAGAACTCAAACAGCGTTTCGTCATCGACGAGAATGTCGCGACGGCGCGATTTATGCTCCAGCTCTTCAATTTCGTTGCGCAGCTTCAGGTTTTCGCGGAAGAAAGCGTGGCGAGTCTGCCAGTCGCCCTCCACCAGCGCGTGGCGGATAAACAGTTCGCGGCACAGCGCCGGGTCAATCTGGCTGTAGTTGACCTTGCGGGCAGCGACAATCGGCAGGCCGTAAACGGTCACCTTCTCCGTCGCCATCACCGCGCCCTGCCCGCGCTCCCAGTGGGGTTCGCTGTACGAGCGTTTGATCAGATGCTGCGCCACCGGCTCGACCCACTCCGGCTCAATGCGCGCGGCGATGCGCCCCCACAGGCGGCTGGTTTCCACCAGTTCGGCGACCATCGTCCATTTCGGCGGCTTTTTAAACAGCCCCGATCCGGGGAAGATGGAGAAGCGGGCGTTGCGCGCGCCGGTAAACTCCTGCTTGTCGGCGTCTTTCATACCGATGTGCGACAGCAGACCGGTCAGCAGCGCGGTATGAATTTCGCGATACTCCGCCGGCTCGCTATTGACCGGCAGGCCGAGCTCTTTGACCACCTGACGCAGCTGGGTGTAGATATCCTGCCACTCGCGCACGCGCAGGTAGTTGAGAAAATCAACCCGGCACTGGCGGCGGAACTGATTCGAGGAGAGCGCTTTTTGCTGCTCGCCCAGGTAGTTCCACAGGTTGACGAACGCCAGGAAGTCGGACTCTTTGTCGTGGAAGCGGCGGTGTTTCTCGTCGGACGCCTGCTGCTTGTCCATTGGCCGCTCGCGCGGATCCTGAATAGAGAGCGCCGAGGTGATAATCATCGCCTCGCGCACGCAGCCGTGTTTTTGCGCTTCCAGCACCATGCGCGCCAGACGCGGGTCCACCGGTAGCTGGCTCAGCTGGCGGCCCATCGGCGTCAGCTTATAGGCGGTCTGCTGTTCGTCAGTGGTAATCGCTCCCAGCTCTTCCAGCAGGCGCACGCCGTCCTGAATATTGCGTTTGTCCGGCGCTTCAACGAACGGGAACGCGGCAATATCGCCGAGCCCGAGCGCGGTCATTTGCAGAATAACCGACGCCAGGTTGGTGCGCAGAATCTCCGGGTCGGTAAACTCCGGACGCGACAGGAAGTCGTCTTCAGAATAAAGACGAATACAGATCCCTTCGGAGACGCGGCCGCAGCGGCCCTTACGCTGGTTAGCCGACGCCTGGGAAACCGGCTCAATCGGCAGGCGCTGTACTTTAGTCCGGAAGCTGTAGCGGCTGATACGCGCGGTGCCTGGATCGATAACGTACTTGATGCCCGGCACGGTCAGCGAAGTTTCCGCGACGTTGGTGGCCAGCACGATCCGCCGCCCGCTGTGGGCCTGGAACACGCGATTCTGTTCGCTGTTGGACAGTCGCGCATACAGCGGCAGTACTTCGGTATGGCGCAGATTCAGCTTATTGAGCGCATCGGCGGTATCGCGAATTTCGCGCTCGCCGCTCATAAAAATGAGGATATCGCCGGGGCTTTCACGCCCGAGCTCATCAACGGCGTCGAAAATCGCCTGCAGCTGATCGCGCTCGGTGTCGTCGGCGTCTTCAACGATGGGTCGATAGCGCACTTCTACCGGGTAGGTGCGCCCGGACACTTCGATAATCGGCGCGTTGTTAAAGTGGCGCGAGAAGCGTTCCGGATCGATGGTCGCCGAGGTGATAATAATTTTCAGATCCGGGCGACGGGGCAGCAGTTCCCGCAAATAACCCAGCAGGAAGTCGATATTGAGGCTGCGTTCGTGCGCTTCATCGATGATGATGGTGTCATACTGCATCAGCAGCCGGTCCTGCTGGATTTCCGCCAGCAGAATACCGTCGGTCATCAGCTTAACCATGGTGTTATCGCTGACGTGGTCGCTAAAGCGAACTTTATAGCCGATGCAGCCGCCCGGCTCCGTTTGCAGCTCTTCGGCGATGCGGTTGGCGACGGTACGCGCGGCCAGGCGACGCGGCTGCGTATGGCCAATTAAGCCTTTAACGCCGCGCCCCAGCTCCATACAAATTTTTGGCAGCTGGGTGGTTTTCCCCGACCCGGTTTCCCCCGCCACAATCACCACCTGGTGATCGCGAACGGCTTCGAGAATCTCCTGTTTTTTCTGGCTAACCGGCAGGTTTTCCGGATAAGCGATCGCCGGCCGCGCGGCTTCGCGCAGCAGGACTCTCCCTGCCGCCTGTTCAATTTCTTGCGCCATCTCCTGAAGAATGGCCTGTTGGGCATCAGGATTTTTAACCTTCTTCACGCCGTGCAGGCGACGGGAGAAGCGCGACTTATCGCGCAGCATCAGGCCATCAAGCCGTTCAAAGAGCGATGAGAAGGTTATTTTTTGTTGTTCTGTCATAGCGTTATCGGGCAGCGCACTGCCGGGAAAAATCTCTTTTGAAGTATTGCGTTAGAGTACCACATCCGCGCATTTCGTGCCTTGTTCAAAAAAACTGAATACAGAGTTCGATTTATTGCGCTTTCTCTGTGGCATGATTGTGAATAGAGTGTCAACAAGCACCAGGGCATCGGCCCGTCAATCACATTAAAAAAGGAAACACCCATGAGCAAAGTATTAGTTCTGAAATCCAGTATTCTGGCAGGGTACTCGCAATCTGGTCAGCTGTCCGACTATTTTGTTGAACAATGGCGTGAAAAGCACGCGGAAGACGTTATCACCGTGCGCGACCTGGCTGCAAACCCAATTCCGGTACTGGACGGTGAGCTGGTTGGCGCTCTGCGTCCGAGCGACGCGCCGCTGACGCCGCGTCAGCAGGAAGCGCTGGCGCTTTCTGACGAACTGATCGCTGAACTGCAGGCGAACGATGTGATTGTTATCGCGGCGCCGATGTACAACTTCAACATCCCGACCCAGCTGAAAAACTACTTCGACCTGGTGGCGCGCGCTGGCGTGACCTTCCGCTACACCGAGAAAGGGCCGGAAGGTCTGGTGAAAGGTAAACGTGCGGTTGTCGTCACCAGCCGCGGCGGTATCCATAAAGATACCCCGACCGATCTGGTGACCCCTTACCTCTCCACCTTCCTCGGCTTTATCGGCATTACCGATGTGAACTTCGTGTTTGCTGAAGGCATCGCCTACGGCCCGGAAGTCGCAGCGAAAGCGCAGTCTGATGCGAAAGCCGCTATCGACAGCGTTGTAGCCGCATAAGAGTTGACTCCTCCCGCTTCCCGGCGGGAGGAGAGTTTCACTTTTTCTCGTAGCGCAAATATCCCACTACGCCACCGCCGCCATCTTTCGGATGATTCACGCCGTCGTTGACCTCCACGCAGGGAAAATCGAAGGGCGACACGCCGTCAATGCAGGCCACATTCACGCCGTACTGCTGCGGGTTTGAACGCCGCTGATGAAAAGTGTAAATCCCGCATACCGAGCAGAAAAAGTGCACGGCTTGACCGGTATTAAAACGATACTCCGTGAGCTTATCCCGTCCGCGCACCACCTCTATTCCTGAAAGCGGCGCGGAGACCGCAACCGCCCCACGCATCCGGCAATATGAACAGTTACAGCGGCGAACGGTGTTGAAGCCATCGCTAAGCTCAACGGTAAACGCCACCGCGCCGCAGTGGCACTGAGCGGATAATTTCTCTGCCATGATTTTCCCCTCAGGATGATGATTTCGGCCGCAAATTCTCGTCAAAGATCAGCCGCTTTCTGTCCGACTCTGCTTCTTTGAGCGGTTCCACCTGATGCAGCGTCTGTTTGCAGCGCTCCACCAGCACCTGATACTCCCGCGTCCCCTGCTTCTTCCAGGCCAGCTCCTGTTCACTTAATGTACGAATGGCTTTTGCCGGACTGCCGACAATCAGATGGTTGGCGGGCATTTCAGCGTTGGCTTTCACAAAGGCCGAAGCGCCGACGATGCTGTTTTCCCCAATCCTGGCCCCGTCAATAATCACCGCGCTCATCCCCACCAGCGCGTTGCGGCCGATGGTGCAGCCGTGCAGAATCGCGCCGTGGCCGATATGTCCCTCTTCTTCCACCACCGTGTCCTGGCCGGGAAAGCCGTGCATCACGCAGTTATCCTGGATATTAGCGCCATCTTTCACCACGATACGGCCAAAATCGCCGCGCAGGCTGGCGTTAGGGCCGACGTAGACCCCTTTGCCGAGGATCACGTCGCCAATCAGCACGGCGGTGGGATGAACATAGCTTTCGTCCGGTACAACCGGCGTCATACCGTCAATCTGATAAATGGGCATGGTGCCTCCTTATACGCCCGACAGCCCGCCGAAGCGCTGGAAATAGAGCGGCCCCGGCGCGGGAAGTTCCCCCACCGAGCTTTCGCCCTTCTCGCCGACAAACGCCAGCGCGCCGGGCGCAACGCGTTGATAAATATTGATGCACAGCTGGCGCGCGGTTTGTCCGGCCCAGTGCGCGGGGAGCAGTTCTTCGGGCAGCAGCGGATCTTTCAGCACCACCCGGCGATAGAAGTGAATCAGCAGGAGCTGAATTTGAAAGCAGCGTTCAGGCGTCAGCTCCGCGGGCTCGCAGTCGCGAAGCAGCGGCAGCAGCGGTCGAAACAGGGAGATAAACGCGTCATACATCGCGTTCTGCTCGGTGAGATGCCAACACTCTTCAACGCGAGCGCGCAGCGCCGCCCGGGAGAGCGCCAGCGGGGAATGCGCTTCGAAGCAGATAACATTCTCCGCTACGCCCGCTTCGTGCAGCAGAGATTGCACGTCCGCCAGCTTCTGCGATGGCGAAGCCAGCAGACTCGGCGCCAGCGCGCCAAATCCCTGCCACAGCAGCTGTTTTTTGACTTCCGCCAGAGTGCTCTTCTCCAGCCCTTCCGACAGCAGCAGCAGCCAGGTACCGTCCCACTCCGGGGCGCTGGCGCGATAGATTTTATGCTCCGCCCGGCGGGTCAGGCGCAGGCCTTTGTCGCTGAGGCGGTAGAAGCTGCGGCGGCCAATGCGCACCACATCGAGCCACTCTTCTTTATTCAGGCGGAACAGCGCGGTACGCACGAATCGTTCGCCGAATCCCAGCCCTTCCAGCAGCGCCGCCACGCTGCCGAGCCAGACCTCTCCGCCGCGCTGGAGCAAGGCGTCGCCGTATAAAGAAGCAATAAGCGAGGTCCCGCTGATGGGCATCGCGGCGACGGCCTGTTGAATAAAGGTGTCGAGTTTACTCATCTGATTCATTCTGTTGTGATTTTTGTCCTTTTTGAATCATAGCACAGGAAATCCCGGAGGCGGTGCTGCGCACCTGTCCGGGCTACCGCCCCGCAGACGACGGTGAATTCGTAGCCCGGCTAAGCGCAGCGCGAGCCGGGAAGAGGCCGAGC
>NZ_WCIN01000001.1:0-99890 GCF_009025755.1 Klebsiella sp. RCJ4 | reverse complement strand
TCTGCGAACTGCTCCCGGGGGCGGCGCTTAACGCGCCTTGCCCGGGCTACAGGTTCACCGCCGACTTCAGGCCGGTAGCCCGGATAAGGCGCAGCAGCGCCGCAATCCGGGACAGACAACAGGAATATTATTCGATACCTTTGCTGCGCAGATAATCTTCGTAGTTACCGGTGAAGTCCACAACGCGCTCCGGCGTAATTTCAATCACTCGGGTCGCCAGCGAGCTCACAAACTCACGGTCGTGGGAAACAAAGATCAGGGTGCCCTGATACATCTCCAGCGCCATGTTCAGCGATTCGATCGATTCCATATCCAGGTGGTTGGTCGGTTCATCCATCACCAGGATATTCGGTTTTTGCATCATCAGCTTACCGAACAGCATGCGGCCTTTTTCGCCACCGGAGAGCACTTTCGCCGGCTTCTTGATATCGTCCTGGCTGAACAGCAGACGACCCAGGATGCTGCGCACCGCCTGCTCATCATCGCTTTCCTGCTTCCACTGGCTCATCCACTCGAATACCGTCAGATCGTTTTCAAATTCATATTCATGATCCTGCGCGTAGTAGCCAATCTGCGCGTTCTCAGACCATTTAACGGTACCGTTATCGGGCGTCAGATCGCCGACCAGGGTTTTCAGCATCGTGGATTTACCCACGCCGTTGGCGCCCAGAATGGCAAGCTTCTCCCCCACTTCCAGCAGCAGATTGACGTTTTTAAACAGCGGGCCGTTATCAAAGCCTTTCGCCAGCGCTTCCACTTCCAGGGCGTTACGGAACAGCTTCTTATCCTGCTCAAAGCGAATGAACGGGTTCTGACGGCTGGACGCTTTCACTTCGTCCAGCTTAATTTTGTCAATCTGACGGGCGCGCGAGGTCGCCTGGCGAGATTTAGAGGCGTTGGCGCTAAAGCGGCTGACGAAAGATTGCAGGTCGGCAATCTGCGCTTTTTTCTTGGCGTTGTCCGCCAGCAGACGTTCGCGCGCCTGGGTCGCCGCGGTCATGTACTCATCGTAGTTGCCCGGGTAAACGCGCAACTCGCCGTAATCCAGATCCGCCATGTGGGTACAGACCATATTCAGGAAGTGACGGTCGTGCGAAATGATGATCATGGTGCTGTCGCGATCGTTGAGGGTCTGCTCCAGCCAGCGGATGGTGTCGATGTCCAGGTTGTTCGTCGGTTCATCAAGCAGCAGAATGTCCGGGTTAGAGAACAGCGCCTGCGCCAGCAGCACGCGCAGCTTCCAGCCGGGAGCGACTTCGCTCATCGGGCCGTAATGCTGTTCAACCGGGATGCCGACGCCGAGCAGCAGTTCGCCGGCGCGCGCTTCAGCGGAGTAGCCGTCCATCTCGCCGTACAGCACTTCCAGGTCAGCCACTTTGTAGCCATCTTCTTCGCTCATCTCCGCCAGGGAGTAGATGCGATCGCGCTCCTGCTTCACTTCCCACAGCTCGCCGTGGCCCATAATGACCGTATCCAGCACGCTGAACTCTTCAAACGCAAACTGATCCTGACGCAGCTTACCGATACGCTCGTTCGGATCGAGGGAGACGTTGCCCAGCGTCGGCTCAAGATCGCCGCCGAGGATCTTCATAAAGGTGGATTTGCCGCTACCGTTGGCGCCAATCAGGCCGTAACGGTTGCCGCCGCCAAATTTGACGGAAATATTTTCGAACAGCGGCTTACTGCCGAACTGCATGGTGACGTTGCTGGATACTAGCACGGGGTTATCCTGAAAATAGAGAATGAGAAGTGTGATGAACCAGACATTATGCCAGCAAATGCTTCACTTTTCACGGGGCGTTATAAAATCATCAATGACGCCTGTGTTAGGGTCATGTCATATTGCGCGGTTACACTGCTTAATGCGTAATTTTTTACCTTAATCTGGAAGGAACCTATGACCACACTCTCCCGCCATCCGGCTTTCTTATCGCTGCAGGGCGGTATCAACTTTCGTGACCTGGGCGGCCAGCGTACCGCCGACGGCCGTCGCGTGCGTACCGGGAAGTTATTCCGCTCCGGCTCGCTGCATATGATGACGGCAGATGACCTCACCCATCTGGACGCGATCCCGCTTAGCCGGGTGATTGATTATCGCGACCCGGGCGAAGTGAATCGCAGCCCCGATAAGCTGAACGAAGCGGCTCACTACCTCAACGCCCCGGCGAATCCGCACGTTCGCGACGTCAACGCCAAAGTCACCGAGCTTAACGCCGCCACCCTGAACGCCCTTAATGGCGAGCAGTTTATGCTGGCGCTCTACCGCCAGCTGCCGTTCAATAACGCCGCTTATCGCCAGCTGGCCGGTTGGCTGATGGAGCCTTTCGACGGCGCGCTGCTGCAGCACTGCGCGGTGGGAAAAGACCGCACCGGCGTTGGCTGCGCGCTGACGCTGTTCGCCCTCGGCTGCGATCGTCATACGGTCATGGAGGAATATCTGCTTACCCAGGGCATGCTGACGCAGGTCGAAGATTTCATGCTCCAGTCCCTCGGTAATGCGCTGACCCCCCGCGGCCGGCAAAACCTGGCGGAAATGATGACGGTGCATGAGTCCTACCTTGCCGCCGCGCTTTTGCAAATCGACGAACGCTACGCCAGCGTCGATGCCTGGCTGGAGAAAGAGTATCAGCTCACGCCGCAGGCGCGAGAAGCGCTCCAGTCGCGGCTTCTGGAGGGGTAATCCCCTCCCGTTTTCAGGCTGCAGAGCCCGCGTTGACGGGCTACACTCAGGGTCACAGGAAAAAAATGTGATTTCGTACACATCTCATTTACCTGTTTGCCGGAAAGCACATATAATGCGCTCCCATCGACTTCCTGTTTAAACTGACAAAGGCCTGTGCGGCATTAACATCGCCCACGACATAAAGATTATGAAATTATCAACACTCTTCGCGGCAGCCTTCGCCATCGTGGGCTTTTGCAACACAGCTTCTGCTGTAACCTACCCTCTGCCCACCGACGGCAGCCGTCTGATTGGCCAGAACCAGGTGATCACCATTCCGGAAGGCAACAAGCAGCCGCTGGAATATTTCGCCGCTGAATACCAGATGGGTTTATCCAACATGCTGGAAGCCAACCCGGGCGTGGACACCTTCCTGCCGAAAGGCGGCACCGTGCTGAATATCCCGCAGCAGTTGATCCTGCCGGACACCGTGCATGAAGGTATCGTCATCAACAGCGCGGAAATGCGCCTCTACTACTATCCGAAAGGCACCAACACCGTCATCGTGCTGCCGATCGGCATCGGCCAGTTAGGCAAAGACACGCCGATCAACTGGGTGACGAAAGTTGAGCGTAAAAAAGCCGGTCCGACCTGGACGCCTACCGCCAAAATGCACGCTGAATATGCCGCAGCCGGTGAACCGCTGCCGGCCGTTGTTCCTGCCGGCCCTGATAACCCGATGGGCCTGTACGCGCTGTATATCGGCCGCCTGTACGCTATTCACGGTACCAACGCTAACTTCGGCATCGGCCTGCGCGTCAGCCACGGCTGCGTGCGTCTGCGTAATGACGATATCAAATTCCTGTTTGAAAACGTGCCGGTCGGCACCCGCGTTGAGTTTATCGATGAGCCGGTAAAAGCCACTACCGAGCCTGACGGCAGCCGCTTCATTGAAGTTCACAACCCGCTGTCCACCACGGAAGAGCAGTTCCAGGGCGGCGAAATCGTGCCGATTAACCTGACCAAATCAGTACAGGCGATTACCAGCCAGACTGACGTAGACCAGAGCGTGGTCGATCAGGCGATCCAGAACCGTTCCGGTATGCCGGTGCGTCTGAACTAAAACGCATCGCGCAGAGTGGCGGGCCCGGTGCCCGCCATTTTTTTATCCGTTATTGACCAGAATAATTCCGCCGTGGTCGTAGCGATAGTGGCAATGGGCATACTCCAGCGGCGTACCGTCCTCCAGATAGATCACCTGCTCCACCTCCAGCACCGGGTCGCTCGCTTCGCAGTTGAGATGCTCCCTGTCCAGCGCCTGCGGTTTCATCGCCCGCACCACCCGATACGATCCCATCATCTTCAGCCCCAGCGTCTCCTGCACGTAGCGAAATACCGAGCTTTCGAGATGCGTTTTATTCAGTCCGGGCACCAGCGCAACGGGCATCACGGTGAGGTCCAGCGACACGGGTTCCTCGTTGAGCAGCCGCAGGCGGACGAAATCATAGACCGGGGCATCGGCGTCAATCAGGAACGAGCTTTGCTCTTTTTCCGACGGAAAACGCAGCTCGAAGCGAATCACCCGGCTGGTCACTTCCCCTACATGCTCCCAGGTTTTGGTGGCGCCAAAATAGTCGCTGCCGGGCAGCTCCCACTGCGAAAGCTGGAGGAAGTTTTTGCGCACGAAGGTTCCCTGCCCCTTACGGGTGTAGATAAGGCCTTCGACAATCAGCTGGCGCATCGCCTGCTGGATGGTCATCCTGCTGGTGCTGAACTCCGCCGCTAAGGCGAACTGGTCGGGTAACGGCGCGCTGGCGGGATACTGCCGGCTGATAATACGTTTTTTGATTTCCCGCGCGATACTCAGATATTTGGCCGTCATTCCCGGATCCTTTTACGTGTCTGATAGTGGCTGGCGGGCAGAATATACCATCTGCCCGCGCGAGGCGCCGCTACATCTCTTCGCCGTGACTGCGGATGGCCCGCTTCAGCCAGGCATAGCTTTTCTTCGGGACGCGCTTAAGGTCCTTAAGGTCGTGGTTTTCACGGTTCACGTAGACAACCCCGTAGCGCTTGCGCATATCGCCCTGCGAACTGAGAATATCGATTAACCCCCAGCCCAGATAGCCAATCACCCGCGCGCCGTCCTCAAACATCGCCTCTTTCATGGCGTTGATATGGTCGCGATGATAGGCGATGCGGTAATCGTCAGCGACCGGATTTTCGCCATCCCAGGACTCAATCACCCCGATGCCGTTTTCAATCGGGAATACCGGCAGACGCCAGTCGTTGTAGTAGCGGGCAATGATGGTGCGAAAGCCCAGCGGGTCAATCTGCCAGCCCCACTCGGTGGCCTGCAGAAAGTCATTCTTTTTATCGCCAAACTGCATGTAGTGGTTCACCGGCGTGCCCGGCGGGATCGGGTCGCTATCCAGCGCCTTGCTGGCGTAGTAGCTAAAGGCCAGATAGTCGATTTTAACCTGCGCCATCAGCGCCAGATCCTCTGCGCGGTAGATATCCGCAAAGCCTTCACGGGCGACAACGTGCATGACCTCCGGGCTGTAGCCCTCTCCGGCGAAGGCGCGCAGCAGGTTCTGATTTAAAAACTCATCGAGCTGCTGGGCGCAAAGGATATCGCGCGGTTTGCAGGTCGCCGGATAGACCAGCGCGTGGGCCAGCATGCCGCCCATCAGGCACTGCGGCTTCGCCTGGTGCAGATACTGCGTCAGGTGCACGTGGGCCATCATCACGTGGTGCTGGATCTGATACAGCTCGCGCAGGGTCTTCTCGCCGCGCATATAGCCTGAAATCAGAAACGCGTCCGGCATGTGGTAGAGATTCTGTTCATTAAAGGTCAGCCACCAATTCACCTTGTCGCCAAAGCAGTCGATCATCTTCTGCCCGTAACGAATAAAGGCTTCCATCACCCGACGGTCGGTAAAACCGTTGTAGCGTTCAGCCAGCGACAGCGGCATATCGAAGTGATAGAGGCAGATCATCGGCTCAATGCCGCGGGCAAGCAGTTCATCGATAAACTGGTGATAAAAGGCGATACCTTCTTCATTGAACTCACCGTCGCCTTCCGGGCAAACGCGGCTCCAGGCAATCTGGAAGCGGTAGCAGTTCATGCCCAAATCCTGCATCAGGTCGAAGTCTTCCCGGTAGCGGTGGTACGAGTCGGTTGCCACCTTCCAGTCGGACGCAAATTCCGCCGGCTGGCGGATATCGTAAACCGACATCCCCTTCCCGCCCTCATTCCACGCCCCTTCGGTTTGCATACTGGAAACCGAGTTACCCCATAAAAAATCTGCCGGTAGTGTTCTGTTCATCGCTCGCACCTATGACTAGTCATATTAATTTCATGACTAGTCATATTAATTTCATGACTAGTCATATAAACGAAATTCTCCCGTCAGGCAAAGTCCAGGATCGCGTTTTGTGAGCGCAACGGATAAAAAACCGGATCGCGAAACAGACGATCCGGCGTGCAAGAGAGGAAGTTACTGCTAGGCGAGCTGGTCGCGGCGGTATTCGCCCTGGCGCTCCAGCATCCAGCCCGGATACTCTCGCGGCAGCGCGCTGACCGCGTCAAGCCGCGCCAGTTCATCATCATCCAGGGCAATGCTGGTCGCCGCGAGGTTATCGGCGAGCTGCTCAGCGCGCTTTGCGCCAATAATCACGCTGCTTACCGTCGGCTGATGCAGCAGCCAGGCCAGCGCGATTTGCGCCACCGAAACGCCCTTCGCATCGGCAATCTCGCGCATCACATCAATGCAGTCAAAAGCCCGAGCTTTATTCACCGGCGGGAAATCAAACTCCTGACGGCGGCCGCCGCTCGCCGAGTGCCCATCGCGATCGTACTTACCGCTGAGCAGCCCTCCCGCCAGCGGGCTCCAGACCATCAGGCCCAGGCCTTCGCTCTGCATCATCGGCACCAGCTCGCGCTCCAGATCCCGTCCGGCAAGGGTGTAGTAAGCCTGCAACGAGGCAAAACGCGCCAGCCCCAGACGTTCGGAAATGCCCAGCGCTTTGACTATCTGCCATGCCGCCCAGTTCGACACGCCGATATAGCGGACGTGCCCGTGCTGCACCAGGTTATCCAGCGCATACAGCGTCTCTTCGATCGGGGTTGCCGGATCGAAGCCATGGAGTTGATAGAGATCGATATGATCGAGCTGCAGGCGACGCAGGCTCTCCTTCACGCTGCCGATGATGTGATAGCGCGAACTGCCGCGCGAGTTCACGCCTGCGGTGCCGGTTTCGCCAAACACTTTGGTCGCCACGACGACGTTTTCACGCGGCACTTTCAGATTCTTCAGCGCCTGGCCGGTAATCTCTTCCGAGCGCCCTTCTGAATAGACGTCAGCGGTGTCGATGAAGTTGATGCCCGCATCCAGCGCGCTGCCCACCAGCTGCTCTGCCTCCGCCTGGCGCAGCTGCCCCACTTTCCCCCACAGGCCGCCTTCGCCGCCGAAGGTCATGGTGCCGAGGCACAGCTCAGAGACAAAAAGGCCGGTATGGCCCAGTTTTTGATAACGCATAGGACTCTCCTTCAATCAGGGTGATTCACCATCGTGAATAAAGTTATACCCCGGAAAAGGAGAGCGCGAATATGGCGTTTCTGTCCGTTTCTTGCCCAATTCTCTGAAAATCAGAGCTGCAGCAATCCGTACCCCACCAGCGCGGCCCACAGCAGCATGGGCAGAGAGTAGATATGGAAACGCCACCAGATACGGCGATCGCCAGCCATGCGCAGCGCAATCAGGTTTGCCAGAGAGCCTGGCAGCAGGCCGAACCCGCCGACGTTTACCGCCCAGGCCAGCAGCACCGATGGTGGAACGTAATTGAGCAGCAAAATGGTCGCCGGGACGTTGCTGATAAACTGCGACAGGCCAATCGACGTCAGCCACAATCCGCCTGCCGAGAGCTGGCCGACGCCGTTAAGCGCATGCTGGAGAGCCGGTAGCTGGGTCAACAGGTGAACGTCAATAAACATCGCCATGAAGACCAGCAGCAGCGTCCAGTCGACGTGGATAATGACCGCCCGCGCCAGCAGCAAAAAACCCAGCGCGATCAGCGCCAGTCCCCACAGCTCCTGCTTCAGCTCTAAGGCGGTCAAAAAGACCCCATAGAACGCCAGGCAGCTCCAGACCAGCTTTGGCCGCCAGGAGGGCGCCCTGTCGCTACTCTGATAGTCGAGACGCTTCGCGGGGAAACAGAACCAGCACAGCGCCAGCAGGGTGAGCATCATCGCTGCCGCCAGCGGCAGCATCTGGCCGATAAAGGCCGGAAAGGAGAGGCCCGAGCGCCCCCAGAGAAGAATGTTTTGCGGGTTACCGATGGGCGTTAACAACGACCCGGCGTTCACCGCCAGCGCTTCAAAAATGATGAGACGGCTTGTCGGGATGGCGCACCATTTTTTCAGAGTCAGCGTGAGCGGCACGACGATGAACAGCGCCACGTCGTTAGTTAAGAAGGTGGATAGCAGCGCGGCCGCCAGCACCATAAAGATGGCCAGCTGGCGCTCGGTCACAAAGCGGCGCGCCATTTTGCGACCTATTACGTCAAAATAGCCGCTCAGTTCAATACCTTTGGTCAGTAGCATCAGCCCGCTAAGGGTGATAATCGTATGCCAGTCAATGGCGTGTAGCCAGCCTGCAGGGGCAAACGGAACAAAAAAGCTTAAAACAACGCCGACGATCAGCAGCAGATGCAAAAAACGGTCGCGGATTAGCGACTGAACAAAGACGAGGTTCATTCTCCCGGTGACCCCTGCTTGAGGGTAAACTGTTTAAACATCGCCAGCGTCTCTTCGCTGACGTGGTGCTCCATGCCTTCGGCGTCGCGACGCGCAATTTCCGGGCTAACGCCGATCACCAGTAAAAAGTTCTCGACGATCTGGTGGCGTTCGCGGCTTTCATGCGCCAGCTTCTCACCTTCCGGGGTTAAAAAGATCCCCCGCCATGGGATCTGTTCGATCAGCCCGACGCTGGCCAGTCGTTTTAACATTTTCGCAACCGTTGGCTGCGACACCCCAAGACGCGCGGCCATGTCCACCTGACGGGCTTCCCCCACCTCCATAATCAGATCGGAGATCAGCTCCACGTAGTCATCAATCAGCTCCCGACGATGCGCCTCGCGCACCTGACGAAACCCCTCAACGTGTTCTTCGACATTCACTAGCTGCGTCACTTTTTTTGTTATTGGCTTACCTGCGCGACGGTTCATTGTGCTTCCTCATTCCTGTGACGCATCAAGCATCATATAAAAGGATCCCTATTGTAATGGATCGCGCACAGAGAACAAAAAATTAACGTTTTAGCCATAGCTATAAAATATAGCCTGTGCTATATCTGTATGTAATACACACATCCTTCAAGGAGTGAAGGACGAAGTTACAGGAGGTCGAGATGAATGAATTCAAGAGGTGTTTAAACGTGTTTACCCATTCTCCTTTTAAAGTACGGTTAATGCTTGTCGGTATGCTGTGCGATCTGATCAACGGCAAGCCCCAGCAGGATAAACCCAACAACTAATGCGGCGTCGCGGTACGCCGCTTCATTTTTCTGTCATAATTTCCCGTCAAACTGGCTGATTACTCAGCGCTTCAGCAACTTTTTTCAAGTTTTGTAAGCTTTCTCCCAAAACAATCCGTTATGGATAGTTGACCTTAACATTTGCAAGCCCTATCTTTTGTCAGCCCTGCCACTACTGCGGCTCGCAGAGACCCTCTTCACGCACTGTCCAGCAGGTTTTACCCCTTGATGCCAGGGGACGCACATGGCTCTTTTTTTGATTGTTTACTATGAATGTCACGCTGAAAGAAACGCTGGTCGCCCGCGGACTGGTACTGAACCCATGGACAGGATTCTACTTTTTACAATCGCTGTTTATTAACCTGGCGCTGGGCTACGACTTTAGCCTGCTCTATACCGTTGCTTTTACCTGCGTGCTGCATCTGCTGTGGCGCAGCTTTCCGCGCGCGCAAAAAGTGGCGATCGGCGCCTATTCGCTGCTGGCTGCCATGTACTATCCTTTCGGCCAGGCCTACGGCGCGCCCAATTTCAACACGCTGCTGGCGCTGCATGCCACAAACATCGAAGAGTCCACCGAGATCCTGACCATTTTCCCGTGGTACAACTATCTGCTGGCCGTGTTTATCTTTGCGCTCGGCGTGATTGCCGTACGGCGCAAGCCGGACGCGTCGGCGCGATGGGGGAAAATGGAGACGCTGGGGCTGCTGTTCTGCACCGCTATTTTCTTTCTCCAGCCGGTGCAAAACCTCGCCTGGGGCGGCGTCTTTAAGGTTATCGACACCGGCTACCCCGCCGTACGCTTCGTTAAAGATGTGGTGGTGAATAATAATGAAGTGCTGGATGAGCAGGCGCGAATGGCGCAGCTGGCGAATATGAAAGACAGCTGGCACGTGCTGGCGGTAAAGCCCAAATATCATCTGTATGTGGTGGTGATCGGTGAGAGCGCGCGTCGCGATGCGCTCGGCGCCTTTGGCGGCCACTGGGACAACACCCCGTTCGCCAGCTCGGTAAAAGGCTATCTGTTCAATGACTACGTTGCCGCCAGCGGTTCAACGCAGAAATCGCTCGGTTTAACCCTCAACCGGGTGGTCGATGATAAACCGCAGTTTCAGGATAACTTTGTCACCCTCGCCAACCGCGCCGGTTTTCAGACCTGGTGGTTCTCGAATCAGGGGCAAATTGGCGAATACGATACGGCAATTGCCAGCATCGCCAAACGCGCGGACGAAGTTCAGTTCCTCAAGAACGGCGATTTCGAGGCCAATAAAAACACTCAGGATGAGCAGCTATTAAAGTTGACCGCGCAGGTGCTTGCCACCCGTCGCACCCAGCCGCAGCTGATTGTCCTGCATTTGATGGGTTCGCATCCGCAGGCCTGCGACCGCACCAAAGGGAAATACGCGGTTTTTGTTCAGTCGAAAGAGACCTCCTGCTATCTCTACACCATGACGCAAACCGATACGCTGCTGAGCGATCTTTATACTCAGCTACAAAACTCGGGCGAAACCTTCTCGATGACCTATTTTTCCGATCACGGTCTGGCTTTTAAAGAGCGCGGGAAAGAGGTGCAGTATCTGGCGCACGACGATAAGTACCAGCAGAATTTCCAGGTCCCCTTTATGGTGATCTCCAGCGATGATAAAGCGCATAAGGTCATTAAAGCGCGGCGGTCCGCCAACGACTTCCTCAGCTTCTTTTCACAGTGGACCGGCATCAGCGCTCAGGAGATTGTCCCGCGCTATCGTTTTATCTCGGAACAGAAGGCCGGCCCCATCTACATCACTAACTTCCAGCTAAAGAAAGTGGACTATACCCATCTGGGTACCGACGCGTTTACCGTCAATTAACAGAGTCGCGTGAACCGCAGGCAAAAAAAATCCGCCCCTTGAGGCGGATTTTTTATATCACCGGAGTGATTAGAAGCGGTAACCTACGCCAGCAATCCAGGTGCCAACGTCAACGTTACGAATGCGAGACTGCTCGTAGGAGAAGTCCAGAGCAACGTTTTCGATCGGGTTGAACTGCAGACCAGCACCGTAAGAGAAACCGTAGTCGCTCATGTCAGATTTGTTCGGGTAGCTGTTGTCCTGGAATTTACCGTAACCAACACCCACTACGCCGTAGATGCTCGCCCAGTCATTCAGACGGTAAGCCGGACCTGCGGTGATGCCGTAGTACTGACCTTTTTTGTAAACGCCAGACTCAGAACGATCTTTTTCGGTGTAGGTGAAAGAACCGATAACACCCAGCGGGTTGTTGTCTTGCTCGTAGCGGTACTTCAGGTTAAAACCGCCTGCTTTGTTCGCTTCACCCTGCATGTCGCTCTGCGCGTAGCCACCGGTAACGGTAGAAGTCGCAGCGAAAGCAGTGGTACCTACGGATGCAGCCAGAACAACGGCCAGTGCTGAAAAACGTGCAATTTTATTCATAACCACCTCAAATGTGTTTCTAATAAGTCCTAAGCATTAAATATAACAAAAACTTTTGGGAAACTCTTTTCACTTTACATTGTCTAACGTACTTTTTCATGTAACTAAAGGTTTCTACGTTTCTATAACAAACTGGAAAACAAACCTTTTTTACAAATATACTCCTATTAAGGCTCATAAAGCGCCAGACGTGTATCCAGATTATTCCTAATCTTCTGGTGAAATTATCTTCAACCCCGCGCTATTGTACTGCTTTTACACCCCTTTTTTTCAACATTAGCTCAACCGGCGCGGGGTAATTCATTTACACTGGAACCTTTACCGCATTTGACAAAATTGACAGGAGAAAGGATGCCCGGCTCGTCCCGCAAAGTACCGGCATGGTTGCCGATACTGGTTATTTTAATTGCTATGATTTCGATCCAGAGTGGCGCCTCGCTGGCCAAGTCACTCTTCCCGCTGGTGGGTGCGCCAGGCGTTACCGCCCTGCGCCTCGCGCTCGGCACCTTCATCCTGGTGGTTATCTTCAAACCCTGGCGCCTGCGCTTTGCCCCGGAGCAGCGCCTGCCGCTGCTCTTCTACGGCCTGTCGCTCGGTGCGATGAACTACCTGTTCTATTTATCGATTCAACGCATTCCGCTAGGCGTCGCCGTCGCGCTGGAATTTACCGGCCCCCTGGCGGTGGCGCTCTTTGGCTCCCGTCGCCCCCTCGACTTCGTCTGGGTGGCGCTGGCGGTGCTCGGGCTCTGGTTTCTGCTGCCGCTGGGGCAAAGCGTGGCGCAGATCGATCCCATTGGCGCGCTGCTGGCCCTCGGCGCTGGCGCCTGCTGGGCGGTCTACATTCTGACCGGCCAGCGTGCCGGCGAAGAGCATGGCCCCGCAACGGTCGCTATGGGGTCGCTGATCGCTGCGGTGGTCTTCGTCCCGATGGGGATGATCCAGGCCAGCGATACGCTCTTTCAGTGGGGGCTATTGCTGCCGGGACTGGGGATCGCCATTTTATCGACCGCGCTGCCCTACTCTCTGGAAATGGTTGCCTTGACCCGCATGCCCAGCAAGACCTTTGGCACCCTGATGAGCATGGAGCCGGCTCTCGCCGCGCTTTCCGGAATGGTGTTTCTTGGCGAAACGCTAACCGCGACCCAAACGCTGGCGCTGGGGGCGATTATTCTTGCCTCGATGGGATCCACGCTGACGATGCGTCGGGAAACGAAGATACAAAAGGTCGACATCAGCTAGCGAAAAGGAGCTGATTGACGAGAAAATCAATCATCTCCTTAATTTATAGACTATTTTTCCTGACTAACAGCCCTGCGCTATCAGACCGATAGAGACTACCGCCGCTGCAAAGCTCAAATCCGTTGCTATACTTAATTCCGCAAGTTATTGGGATGAGACGCTCCGAATAATTCGAATTTGAAGTATGACGAGTACAAATATCAAGAGGATATGACACTATGAGTACCGCAAAACTGGTTAAAACTAAAGCAACGAATCTGCTCTATACCCGTAACGACGTCGCTGATAGCGCGAAGAAAGCGACCGTTGAGCTGCTGAATCGCCAGGTGATCCAGTTCATTGACCTGTCTTTGATTACCAAACAGGCTCACTGGAATATGCGCGGTGCAAACTTTATTGCCGTTCATGAGATGCTGGACGGCTTCCGCACTGCGCTCGTCGACCACCTTGATACGATGGCAGAACGTGCCGTACAGCTTGGTGGCGTAGCGCTGGGTACAACTCAGGTCATTAACAGCAAAAGCCCGCTGAAAAGCTACCCGCTGGATATCCATAGCGTCCAGGACCATCTGAAAGAGCTGGCCGACCGCTATGCGATCGTCGCCAACGATGTGCGTAAAGCCATCGATGAAGCCAAAGATGAAGATACCGCTGATATCTTTACCGCCGCTTCCCGCGACCTGGATAAATTCCTGTGGTTCATCGAAGCCAATATCGAGTAAGGCCAACTGCCGTCAGCCACGCTGGCGGCTTTTTTTTCTTTCCACTTCCCGCCGCGCACCACTTCAGTGCATGAGAATGTACAAAATACGCGCAAAAGTAAATCAATTGTAATAATCACCTCACACAATCGTTACGCCGAGATTGTTTTAACATCAGGGTTTGCGTTAAAAATGCTCTTGTTATGCGATGCCTTTATGACGCACCAAAACGGCGCCCCATATCGGTGCATTTAACGTTATCCGTTATCAAAATTGTGCAACAGGCGCCTTCCTGCTTGTTATAAAACAACAGGTTGTAAAAGTGGCATGATTTTTTCATAAGGCAACTCGTTCTCGCAGGGGATCGTCCCGTGGATATAAAAGGAAATGCTATGAAGTCTGTATTTAAAGTTTCACTGGCTGCACTGACCCTGGCTTTTGCGGTTTCTTCTCACGCCGCTGATAAAACACTGGTTGTCGCGACCGACACGGCGTTTGTACCGTTCGAATTTAAACAGGGCGATAAGTATGTCGGTTTCGACGTTGACCTGTGGGCTGCCATTGCGAAAGAGCTGAAGCTTGACTACACCCTGAAGCCAATGGACTTCAGCGGTATCATTCCGGCGCTGCAGACCAAAAACATCGATCTCGCGCTGGCGGGGATCACCATCACCGACGAACGTAAAAAAGCGATCGACTTCTCTGACGGCTACTACAAAAGCGGCCTGCTGGTCATGGTTAACGCGAATAATAACGATATTAAAGATGTCAAAGATCTGAACGGTAAAGTGGTTGCCGTGAAGGGCGGCACCGGCTCCGTTGATTACGCGAAAGCCAATATCAAAACCAAAGATCTGCGCCAGTTCCCGAACATCGATAACGCCTATATGGAACTGGGTACCGGTCGCGCTGATGCGGTTCTGCACGATACGCCAAACATCCTTTACTTCATCAAAACTGCGGGTAACGGCAAGTTCAAAGCGGTAGGCGACTCGCTGGAAGCGCAAAACTACGGTATCGCCTTCCCGAAAGGCAGCGACGAGCTGCGTGAAAAAGTGAACGGCGCGCTGAAAACGCTGCGTGAGAACGGCACTTACAACGAAATTTATAAAAAATGGTTCGGTACTGAACCCAAATAATAATTAGCGATACTCTCTTCCAGGCCTGCTGTGGTCTGGTAGACCTGGAGCTCTCCGGGCTACCCGTCAGCAGGCCTGAATAGTTTTCTCAGGGGGTTTTCCTCTGTTTTCGACACGGTAACAGGAACACATTATGCAGTTTGACTGGAGTGCCATCTGGCCCGCCATCCCAATTTTACTGGAAGGCGCCAAAATGACGCTGTGGATTTCGGTCCTCGGCCTGGTCGGCGGTCTGATAATCGGTCTGGTGGCCGGTTTCGCCCGCTGTTTCGGCGGCTGGATTGCCAACCACATCGCGCTGGTCTTTATCGAAATCATCCGCGGCACCCCAATTGTGGTGCAGGTCATGTTCATCTACTTCGCCCTGCCGATGGCGTTTAGCGATTTACGCATCGACCCGTTCTCGGCGGCGGTGGTGACTATTATGATCAACTCCGGCGCCTATATTGCGGAAATCACCCGCGGCGCGGTGCTGTCGATCCATAAAGGCTTCCGGGAAGCCGGCCTCGCGCTGGGCCTTTCTCGTCGGGAAACTATCCGCTACGTGATCCTGCCGCTGGCGCTGCGCCGTATGCTGCCGCCGCTGGGCAACCAGTGGATTATCAGCATCAAAGATACCTCGCTGTTTATCGTCATCGGCGTGGCCGAACTGACCCGTCAGGGCCAGGAAATTATTGCCGGTAACTTCCGCGCACTGGAGATCTGGAGCGCCGTTGCGGTTATCTACCTGATCATCACCCTGGTGCTGAGCTTTGTTCTGCGTCGTCTTGAAAGAAGGATGAAAATCCTGTGATTGAATTTAAAAACGTTTCCAAGCATTTTGGCCCAACCAAGGTGCTGCATGATATCGATCTGAAGATCAACCAGGGCGAAGTCGTGGTGATTATCGGGCCGTCCGGTTCCGGTAAATCGACCCTGCTGCGCTGTATTAACAAACTTGAAGAGATTACCAGCGGCGATTTGATCGTCGACGGTCTGAAGGTCAACGACCCGAAGGTTGACGAGCGGCTGATTCGCCAGGAAGCCGGGATGGTGTTCCAGCAGTTTTATCTGTTCCCGCACCTGACGGCGCTGGAAAACGTGATGTTCGGCCCGCTGCGCGTTCGCGGTGCCAATAAAGCGGCGGCGGAAAAACTGGCGAAAGACCTGCTGGAGAAAGTGGGCCTCGCGGAACGTGCGCACCACTATCCTTCTGAGCTTTCAGGCGGACAGCAGCAGCGCGTGGCCATTGCCCGGGCGCTGGCGGTTAAACCCAAAATGATGCTGTTTGATGAGCCGACTTCCGCGCTTGACCCTGAACTGCGTCATGAAGTGCTGAAAGTGATGCAGGATCTGGCCGAAGAAGGCATGACCATGGTTATCGTTACCCACGAAATCGGCTTCGCCGAAAAAGTGGCGTCGCGCCTGATTTTTATCGATAAAGGGCGTATTGCGGAAGATGGCGATCCGCAGATGCTGGTGAATAACCCGCCCAGCCCGCGCCTGCGCGAGTTTTTGCAGCACGTAGCCTGATGCCCCCCGGCTCTCCCTTCGCGGGAGAGCCGCTTTCCAGAATCACTGCGTTGAGAAAGTCTCCTCTCCTGTTAAGAAAGACAAACGTGCAAGGGATCAATTGATATTATTCTTATTAAACATAATAACCCGGAGTTATTAAAATCATCCACATCAAAAGTCATTGAATAGCTATTATCTACACCGTGGATATATGAAGTCTGCTCTTCGCCAATAATTATCCCTTTATAAACTTTTCACTCCTGCATTCTCCACCGACTCCCCCCTCTTCAGTTCAGCATGACGTAAAAGCATTCATATTCTTTTTGTGATGAGCATCAAAAACAAAATCATTTCACAATAAAAAGTAAAAATATCATGCTTCTATAGCTAAACAGCTTTTCTTAGCCGCACCGTTTATTAGGGAATGATGAACTATGAACCGAAGCTTTAATATCGTCTGGAGCGCTACACGTAATATGTTTGTCGTCGCGCCGGAATTTGCCAGCAGTAATGGACGCCTTCTCAGCCATACCCGAATCAACGTTCTGGCGGCATCATTTTTATGCGTGTCTGGCGTCGCCCTGGCGGAAGACCGCACTTTTACAACTTATAATTCTGGTGAATATAAATTAAGCGGAACCTATCTTTCCAGCAACCACGACCCCAATAGCAGAGGAACAACTGCAATCTCAGCATGGGGTTGGGGTAATGAGGAAATTGTTATCAGTGACGAGGGTGTAGTCACGATCAGGACCTCAGGTTCGCAAACTAATGGCATATACATTGACGGAGCCAATAGTAGCCTAACGCTTGATAATCAGGGTTGGTCAATACTCACCGCGGGCAATAGCTCATCGGCGGTGACCGCAGTTTCAGGAGCCCAGATATCCCTCAGCGGCGGTTCAATCGCTACCCAAGGTGAAAATTCGTTTGCAGTATCTACTTCTGATGCTAACAGCATAGCCACCCTCAATGATGTCACGATTACGACAGCAGGGGACCGGGCTGGCGGTCTGATTGCCTATGATGGTGGAAAAATTGCGCTGACGGACGGCAGTATCTTCACTGAAGGATATTCAGCAACCAGCGTCCTTGCATCTTCATCAGAAAGCATCATTGACCTCGATAACGTATCTGTTTCATCGGCAGGTGACTGGAGTACTGCGCTATCAGCCAACAAAGGCGCTCATGTTACAATGACAGGCGGTAGCGTAGCCACTGCAGGGATATATTCACATGGAGTGACATCCTATAACAACAGCGTAGTTACGCTGAAAGACGTGACGATTTTAACCTCGGGTAACAATTCTGACGGCTTGTCAGCAAGCTTCAATGGCTCTATCAATACTACAGGTGGCAGTATTACAACAACAGGTGATTATGCTAATGGTATCTATTCTGGGGATGTGGATAGCCCAATCGACCTGAACAGCGTCACAATATCTACCTCGGGTGAGTGGTCTTATGGATTATTCTCACGTGGAAATATCGTCATGAGTGATAGCAGCATACAGACTAGCGGAAACTACTCTGATGGTGTCAGAAACAGCAGCAATATTCTTTTGCAACTCAGCAATGTCAATATATCAACTAAAGGTGATAACGCTTTGGGACTGTTTACCAACAGTGGTGATATTCACTTAGTAAACAGTAAAGTGACCACGTCTGGCGATCATGGCTATGGAATTGCGTTGGATAACGCGAATGTCTATCTGGATAATATTGACGTACTGACTCACGGTGAATTTGCTTATGGATTAGAAGCTGACAATACAAGCCAAACCACCCTAAATAATTCTCACCTGGAAACCTCAGGTAACGAGGCTCATGCAACCTATGCATATTTTGCCAAAATATTACTTAATGATGTCGATATATTAACTTCAGGTTCTATTGCTGCCGGAATATACTCCCGGGAAGGCAGTCACATTACGGTAACGGGCGGAAGCATTAAAACCATTGGAAATAATGCTAACGGAATCGATGTTTACCATTCAGATGTTGAATTAAAACAGATATCGATAGAAACTCAGGGGAAATATGCCCATGGACTCAGAATCAGTGACAAAGGAACACTTACGGGTGATGATCTAAATGTGTTCAGTAATAGAGCATCTGGTGTATTACTGGACAAAAGCTGGAATTCGGCATCGGCATCATTAACGAATAGCCAGATAACTGGCGATAGCGCGGCCTATTATCTGGATTCGTCATATGCTTATTACGACGATGAGGTCAATTCGCTAAATATCACCGGCGGCAGCGTTACCGCCACAGCAAAGGACGGTAGTGCATTTTATGTCAATGCAGGTGCCGCAGATATTACCGTTGATAATCTGCAAAACGTCAGTGCGGCAAATCTGCTGACGGTTAATGATAACAACTGGAATAACGTTATATTCCGCGCCAAAAATGACAGTACCCTAAGCGGTGCCATTCAGGCCGGAAACAGCAATGTCACGGTCGACCTGGACAAAACCAGCCTCTGGAATGTTCGCGGTGATTCCGCTATCGGCAATCTTACCAACGCTGGCATCATTAATCTCAATACTGCTTCAGGTTCTCTTTATGCAGCGAAATTAATGCTCACCGACAGCAGCGTACTCAACATACAATTGGATCGCGGCGTTGGTGAACCGGTTATTGTCACAAGCTACAGCAGCCTTAATGGGGCGTTGAATATTAGTGGCATCGGTAATATTAATAATTCATTAATAACCACGCCGTACACATTTACGCTTATTAGCGCAGAAAATGAAATCAACGGAGACTTCAATAATTTCACCGTTGCCGGAATAGATGCGAAAGAAACCGACTTTTTAACCATAGATGGACGAATTAATCCTGACAATAAAGCGCAATATGAGTTAGTCACTGCACTTTCCTGGTATGCAGATAAACACAATGCCGCAACCGATGCGCACGGAACCTTTACGCTAAGTGCAGCGAACGGCGAATTTACAGTAAATAATCATCTCGATGATGTCACAAATACGCTAGCCTCAACCAATAGCAGCGGCTGGGATGGGAAATCACTGACTAAACTGGGCGACGGTACGTTGATTCTCTCCGCGGCCAATACCTACAGCGGTGATACTCACGTTAAAGAGGGCACCTTATGGCTGGAAAACAGCGGAATAATTGGAGCTGCTGGAAGTAAGCAAAAAATTAACATCGCATCAGCAGCTCGTTTCGGCGGCAGCGGCATTGTTAATGGTAACGTCTTTAATAGCGGCAATCTTGCCATGAGCAAAAGCGGAGAGGTTGGCAACAACCTGACCATCAATGGCGACTATACCGGCAATAACGGCAACCTCTTTTTCAATACCCGGTTAGGTGGCGATAACTCGTTAACCGATAAACTGACGATCTCCGGTGATTCAAACGGTAATTCTACCGTGTATATCACTAACGTGGATGGCAAGGGTGAATTGACGAATAAAGGTATTGAATTAATTGATATTTCAGGAAATTCAAACGGTGTCTTCACCCAGGGAAATCAGGTCCAAATTGGCTTGTATGAATACCGTTTGTACAAGGATACCGGAGACTGGTATCTACGCTCGCAATCAAACGCACCTGTAGATCCTAAACCTGATGACGGCAATGACGGCAACGTCGACCCGGTTAAGCCTGATGACGGCAATAACGGCAACGTCGACCCGGTTAAGCCTGATGACGGCAACAACGGCAACGTCGACCCGGTTAAGCCTGATGACGGCAACAACGGCAATATCGACCCGGTGAAACCCGATGAGGGTAACCATGGCGATACCACCCCATCAGGTTCGCATCAATATCGCGCTGATATAGGGGCATATCTTGGTAATCAGTGGATGGTGCGCAACTTGCAAATGCAAACGCTTTACGATCGCGAAGGCAGTCAGCTTCGTACCGCTAATGGCAATATGTGGATGCGGTTTAAAGCTGGACGTGCCGATTCCCAGGCCGTTAGCGGCAACGTTGATATTAACAACAACTACTCTCAAATCCAGATAGGCGGGGACATACTCGCCTGGGATAACGGTGAACAAAGCCTGGTCACAGGCATTATGGGCAGCTATATCAATGCCGATACTGACAGTACCGGTAATCGAGGTATGGATGGCAGTCAACTGTCAGCCAGCGGCAACGTTTCCGGGTACAACGTAGGCATTTACTCGACCTGGTTTGCCGATTCCCAAACGCACCGAGGGCTATACATTGACAGCTGGTACCAGTACGGGATGTATAGTAACACAGTGAAAAACGGGGATATTGGCTCAACGGACTATGATTCCCACACCCATACGGCCTCGCTGGAAGCGGGATATCGATACGACATCCCTCTGAAAGAGGGACAACAGATTAGCCTGACGCCACAGGCGCAAATCATCTGGCAGAATTATTCTGCTGATACCGTTATCGACAAAGGAAGAACGCGAATTGATGGGCAAAGCAGCAGCAGCTGGGCCTCCCGCCTCGGTCTGCGCGTGGATGGCAAGCTATATAAAAATCGCACCTCTGTCATTCAACCCTTTGCTGAAGTCAACTGGTTGCATACCAATGATGATATCTCCGTTGCATTTAATCATGCTGACGTTCAGATGGATTTACCGGCAAATCGCGCCGAACTCAAAGCGGGAATTGAGGTGAATCTCAATAATCAGTGGAGCGTAACAGGAATGGTGACGGGTCAGAAAGGCAGCAATCATTACGACGACCTTAACGGCAGCCTCAACGTCCGATACAGCTGGTAAAATACATCCCCCGGCTCTCCCTTCGCGGGAGAGCCGCTTTCCAGAATCATCCCAACCTCGCTCTGCGGATCTCATCTTCTATACTTATTGGTTTGAGATGCAATGGAGGTGCCTGTGCCGCGGATTTTGTTACTGCTTGCCCTACTCTTCACCGCTCCGCTATGGGCCGCGACGCTGCCCGGCGTTCCGGCAACCACAGCGGACCCGTCCAGCAGCAGTGAACCCGATGTGGCGCAGAAGAAAGCGGCCTACGGCGCGCTGGCCGACGTGCTTGAAAACGCCGACGCCCGTCAGGAGCTTATCGAGCAGCTGCGGAAAGCCGCCGCCACGCCGCCGCCGGACAGTACGCCGAAGCTGACGCCGCCGGAAATAAAAGACGAGACCACGGTGCTGGAGAACGTCACTCACATCAGCCGCGAATACGGAGAGCAGCTCTCTTCGCGCTTCTCCCAACTGTGGCGCAA
Organism: Klebsiella sp. RCJ4; assembly: GCF_009025755.1. Lineage (NCBI taxonomy): Bacteria > Pseudomonadati > Pseudomonadota > Gammaproteobacteria > Enterobacterales > Enterobacteriaceae > Klebsiella > Klebsiella sp. RCJ4. The sequence continues at coordinate 78,487 of NZ_WCIN01000001.1, read as the reverse complement.
CATCACCGGTTCTCCGCACAAACCGTTTAATTCTCAGACTTTCACCAACGCCGCCTGGCATTTCCTGCTGCTGGCGGGCCTGGTCTTTGCGTTCTGGTGGCTGGTACGCCTGGCGGCCCTGCCGCTGTATCGCAAGATGGGCCACTGGGGACGGCATAAAAACCGCGACCGCAGCAACTGGCTTCAGCTACCTGCAACGATCGCCGGCGCGTTTATTTTTGACCTGCTTCTGCTGGCGCTCACGCTCTTCGTGGGCCAGCTTTTAAGCGACCGCCTGAACGGTAACAATCCCACCATCGCCTTTCAACAAAGCCTGTTTCTCAACGCCTTCGCGCTGATTGAATTTTTCAAGGCCATTCTGCGGCTTATTTTTTGCCCCCGCATCCCGGAGCTACGCCCGTTTAACCTCAGCGATGAAGCGGCGAAATACTGGAACCTGCGTCTCAGCGCGCTGAGCAGCCTGATTGGCTACGGGCTCATCGTCGCGGTGCCGATTATCTCCAACCAGGTCAACGTACAGTTCGGAGCGCTGGCCAACGTGGTGATTATGCTGTGCATTACGCTCTGGGCGCTGTACCTGATATTTCACAATAAGAAATTGATTACCCAGGGGCTTATCCATCTCGCCGACCGCTCGCTGGCCTTCTTTAGCCTGTTTATCCGCGCCTTTGCGCTGATCTGGCACTGGCTGGCCTGCGCCTATTTTATCGTGCTGTTTTTCTTCTCCCTGTTCGATCCCGGCAACAGCCTGAAATTTATGATGGGCGCGACGCTGCGCAGCCTGGCCATCATCGGCGCCGCCGCGCTGGTCTCCGGTATTCTGTCGCGCTGGATTGCGAAAACCATCACCCTGTCGCCGGAAACCCAGCGCAACTATCCCGAACTGCAAAAACGGCTGAACGGCTGGATCTCCGCGTCGCTGAAAGCCGCGCGTATCCTGACGGTCTGCGTGGCGATCATGCTGCTGCTCAGCGCGTGGGGGCTGTTCGATTTTTGGCAGTGGATGCATAACGGCAGCGGGCAAAAAGCGGTCGATGTGCTGATTCGTATCGCGCTGATCCTCTTCTTCTCGGCAATTGGCTGGACGCTGCTCGCCAGCCTGATTGAGAACCGGCTGGCATCGGATATTCACGGCCGCCCGCTGCCCAGCGCCCGCGCCCGAACGCTGCTGACGCTGTTTCGCAACGCGCTGGCGGTGGTCATTAGCACCATTACTATCATGATCCTGCTTTCGGAAGTGGGCGTGAACATTGCCCCGCTGCTGGCCGGCGCCGGCGCGCTGGGCCTGGCGATTTCGTTCGGCGCGCAAACCCTGGTTAAAGATATTATTACCGGGATTTTTATCCAGTTTGAGAACGGCATGAATACCGGCGATCTGGTGACCATCGGGCCGTTAACCGGGACGGTAGAACGCATGTCGATTCGCTCCGTCGGCGTACGCCAGGATACTGGCGCTTATCACATTATTCCGTGGTCTTCGATAACCACCTTCGCCAACTTCGTGCGCGGGATCGGCTCGGTGGTGGCCAACTATGACGTTGATCGACAGGAGGATCTGGATAAGGCCAACCAGGCGCTGAAAGACGCGGTCGCGGAAGTGATGGCGCAGGAAGAGATTCGCGGGCTGATCATTGGCGAGCCCTCTTTCGCTGGATTGGTGGGCTTAAGCAATACCGCCTTCACCCTGCGCGTCACCTTTACCACCCTGCCGTTGAAGCAGTGGACGGTAAGGTTCGCCCTCGACACTCAGGTGAAAAGGCATTTTGACCTCGCGGGCGTGCGGGCGCCGGTACAAACTTACCAGGTTCTGCCGATGCCGGCACCGGCGGGACCGCCGGCACCCGCCGAGCCCACGTTATAAAGCGCGGCGACGTTTGGCTTCGTCCATAAAGGTCCAGGCGATAAAGCGGCTCTGCTTATTCCCCTGGGCCATCTCTTTTTTCACCACTTTCACCGCGCCGACGTCGGTCAGCGCACGGTAGAGCGGCGGCAAATTGTCGCCGCGAGAAACCAGGGAGGTAAACCACTTCACCTGACGGCCAAACTGCTGGCTCTCCGCAATCATCTGCGTAATAAACGCAACCTCGCCCCCTTCGCACCACAGCTCCTGCTGCTGGCCGCCAAAGTTCAGCACGCTCTCCTCGCCCAGTCCCAGGTTGCGACGTTTACGCTCACCGCCCGCCTGCGCGCTGGCGGCGGAATCATGGAACGGCGGGTTGCACAGGGTCGCGTCGTAGGTCTCATTTTTATGAATAATGCCGGTCAGAATCGCTTTGGCGTCTTTTTGACGACGCAGGCGGATCTGGCGAGTCAGGCCGGGATTGCCGTTGACGATAGCCTGGGCGCTGGCGAACGCGTCGGCGTTCACTTCGCTGCCGGTAAAACGCCAGCCGTACTCGTGCACGCCAATGAGCGGATAGATGCAGTTTGCGCCAACGCCAATATCGAGAATGCTGGCGTTGGCCGGGATCGTCCCGCTATCCAGCGCCAGCAGATCGGCGAGATGATGGATGTAGTCCGCCCTGCCCGGCACCGGCGGGCAGAGAAAGCCGTCGGGAATATCCCAGTGTTTCACCGCGTAGAAGTGCGCCAGCAGCGCTTTATTCAGCGCCTTCACCGCCAGCGGATTGGCAAAGTCGATGGTCTGCTCACCCACCGGGTTAAGGGTGATAAAGCCCTGGAGCTCAGGGTGGGCCTGGCACAGCGCGGGCAGGTCGTAGCGTTGTTGGTGACGGTTACGCGGGTGTAACCCCGGTTTCTGGGCTTTCATGGCAATCTCCTTTGAACAGCCGCGTAAGATACCCGTTGACGGCGGCGCGGTAAATAAGTGAGTCTGGTTATCTCTTTTTTTGTCACGGGTGTCGTATGTATTTCTACCAACCTTCGCACGGACACGGGCTGCCGCACGACCCGCTTAACGCTATTATCGGGCCGCGCCCCATCGGCTGGATAGCCTCCCTTGATAACAGCGGCCAGCGTAACCTCGCGCCGTACAGTTTTTTCAACTGCTTTAACTATCGGCCGCCGATTATTGGTTTTGCCAGCAGCGGCTGGAAAGATAGCGTACAGAATATCGCTGAGACTAAAGAGTTCGTCTGGAATCTGGCCACCCGGCCTCTGGCGGTCGCGATGAACGAAACCTCCGCCACCCTTCCCCATAATGAAGATGAATTCATCCGCGCCGGGCTGACTGCCGCTCCCAGCCGCATCGTCAGCGCGCCGCGGGTCGCCGAAAGCCCGGTAAACTTCGAGTGTCGCCTTTCACAATGCATCCAGTTAACAACCGCAGAAGGACGAGCGGTTGACACCTGGCTGGTGCTGGGCGAAGTGGTGGCGGTGCATATCGATGAATCGCTGCTGGAAGACGGAATTTACCAGACCGCCAAAGCCCAGCCGATTCTGCGCGCCGGAGGCCCCAGCGCCTATTATGGCATTGATGAAAGCCTGCGCTTTGACCTCGTTCGTCCGGACGCCCGCTAACCCTCCCACCCGGCCTGTACTAGCGCCGTTTTCCAGGCCGGGTAGCTGAATGCCATTTTCGCGCAACAACCTCGCCTGCCCGGTGCGCCTTTATGTAGAAAAAATGCAGCCAATGTAAATAAATGTATTTATTTTTTTATAAATGAGTGATAGAAATTCGCCTGATGTTTGATAATGATTATCACAATCATTATCAAACTCATTGCTTTTGTAAAAAATCACCTGCAGTGGTCGGGGCGAAGCAACGCTTCGTCTGCGGTCGTTATGGCCTAATTAAAATTATAAGTCACTTATTGATATGGAAAAAAATAACAATTTGCCGTTCAGCAGTTTTCACTCGCTCACTCTCTTCACCGGCTTATGCCTGAGTCTTTCTCCGACCGGCCAGCTGCTTGCCGCGGATAGCACTGAAAAAAATAGCGGCGAAACGCTGGTGGTCGAAGCGCAGACGCCATCGCTGTACGCGCCGACCCGCTCCGCCGATCCTAAATTTTCACGCCCGATTGCCGACACAACGCGGACGGTTAGCGTGGTCTCTGAGCAGGTGATGAAGGACCAGGGCGTCACTAACCTCACCGACGCGCTGAAAAACGTTCCCGGCGTCGGCGCTTTCTTTGCCGGCGAAAACGGCAACTCGACGACCGGCGACGCGATTTACATGCGCGGAGCGGACACTTCCAACAGCATTTACGTCGACGGCATCCGCGATATCGGCAGCGTCAGCCGCGATACTTTTAATACCGAGCAGATCGAAGTCATCAAGGGACCTTCAGGCTCCGACTACGGACGCAGCGCGCCGACCGGCTCGATCAATATGATCAGCAAACAGCCGCGCCTCGATTCCGGCATCGACGCCTCCGCCAGCGCGGGCAGCGCCTGGTTCCGACGCGGCACCCTGGATATTAACGAGGCCATTGGCGAAACCAGCGCGGTGCGTCTGAATCTGATGGGCGAGAAAACCCACGATGCGGGCCGGGACAACGTGAAAAACGAGCGTTACGGCGTCGCGCCATCGGCCGCATTTGGCCTCGGCACCGAAAACCGCCTGTATCTTAACTATCTGCACGTAACCCAGCACAACACGCCCGACGGCGGCATTCCCACCATCGGTCTGCCGGGCTATTCCGCTCCCAACGCCGGCACCTCGGCGCTGAATCACTCCGGCAAGGTCGCCACCAGCAACTTCTACGGCACCGACTCCGACTACGATGATTCCACAACCGATACCGTGACGATGCGCTTCGAGCACGACCTGAGCGACACGACGACGATTCGCAACACCACCCGCTGGTCTCGCGTGAAGCAGGATTACCTGATGACTGCGGTGATGGGCGGCGCGTCAAACATCACTCAGCCAAACCCCAACGATGTCGGCACCTGGACCTGGTCGCGCCTGGCGAATACCAAAGACATTAGCAACAAGATCCTGACCAACCAGACTAACCTGACGTCGACGTTCTATACCGGGGCCATCGGTCATGACGTCAGCACCGGTGTGGAATTTACCCGCGAAACCCAGACCAACTACGGGGTATATCCGCTCACGCCTCCGGCGGTGAATATTTATCATCCGAACAGCGATATCTCCATCGGCGGCCTGAACCGCAGCGGCGCCAACGCTAACGGACAGACGGATACCTTCGGCGTCTATGCTTTCGATACGCTGCAGATAACCCAGGACGTCGAACTTAACGGCGGGATCCGTCTGGATAACTACCAGACCAAATACGATAGCGCCAGCCTGTGCGGCGGTACCGGACGCGGTGCCATCGCCTGCCCGACCGGGGTGGCGAAAAATACCCCCGTCACCACCGTCGATACCTCAACCAGCGGTAACCTGGTTAACTGGAAGGCCGGCGCGCTGTACCACCTGACCGATAACGGCAACCTCTACGTCAACTACGCTGTCTCCCAGCAGCCGCCGGGAGGGAGCAACTTCACCCTCGCGCAAAGCGGCACCGGCAGCAGCGCCAACCGAACCGACTTTAAACCGCAGAAGGCCAAAACCAGCGAAGTCGGCACCAAGTGGGAGCTGATGGATAAGCGCCTGCTGCTGACCGCCGCCCTCTTCCGCACCGATATTGAAAACGAAGTCGAGCAGAACGACGACGGCAGCTATTCGCAGTACGGTAAGAAGCGCGTTGAAGGCTATGAGATCTCTCTGGCCGGTAATATCACGCCCGACTGGCAGGTTATTGGCGGCTATACCCAACAGCACGCCAGCGTTCGTGAAGGCGCGAATACCGCCCAGGATGGCACCAGCGCGCTGCCGTATACGCCAGAGCACGCGTTCACCCTCTGGAGCCAGTATCAGGCCACCGATGCGATCGCCGTCGGCGCCGGCGCGCGATACGTCGGCAGCATGCATCGCGGCAGCGACGGTGCGGTTGGCACGCCTTCCTATACCGAAGGCTACTGGGTGGCTGATGCCAAAGTCGGCTATCGCATTAACCGTAATCTCGACCTGCAGCTGAACGTCTACAACCTGTTTGATACCGACTATGTCGCCTCGATTAACAAGAGCGGCTACCGTTATCACCCGGGCGAACCGCGAACCTTCGTGCTCACCGCCAATATGCACTTCTGATCCACCCCGGGGCGGCTACGCCCCGTTTTCTCCGGAGATAAAACGATGATGTATCATATTCCCGCCGTTCTCAGCTCTCAGGAAGTGGACGATTTTATCGCTCAGCTGCAGCAGGCGGAATGGGTCGACGGGCGCGTGACGACCGGCGATCTGGGCGCCCAGGTCAAAAATAACCAGCAGGTTGATACCCACAGCAATCTTTACGGCGAACTTCAGGGCAACGTACTGGCGGCGCTGAATCGCAGCTCGCTGTTTTTTGCCGCCGCGCTGCCGAAAGCGATTTCCAGCCCGCTGTTTAATCGTTATCAGCAGAGCGAAACTTATGGTTTCCACGTCGACGGCGCGGTACGCAGCCAGGCGCAGGGAGGCTGGATGCGCACCGATCTTTCCGCCACGCTCTTTTTAAGCCCCCCGGAGAGCTACGAAGGCGGTGAGCTGGTCGTGAACGATACCTACGGACAGCATTCGGTTAAGCTCCCTGCCGGGGACCTGGTGCTCTATCCTTCAAGCAGCCTGCACTGCGTCACTCCGGTGACCTCAGGCGTTCGCGTCGCCTCGTTCTTGTGGGTTCAGTCAATGATCCGCGACGATAAACGCCGCAGTATGCTGTTTGAACTGGATGGCAATATTCAGAAATTAAAAAGCCGCCACGGCGAAAGTGACGAAGTCCTGTCTCTGCTTAATCTGTACCATAACCTGCTGCGCGAATGGTCAGAGATCTGAGCCTTGTCTGGTCATTTTTTACCCCCATATTCTCTATACTAAAGAGATGCGAGATAGCGAGGTGAACTATGGCATCAGGCTGGGCGAATGATGACGCGGTGCAGGAACAGATCGACAGCACCATCAACGACGCGATAGCTCGGGCGCGAAACGAACTGTCATCGGGGGAAAGCAACAAATTTTGTGAAGAATGCGGGGAGCCGATTCCTGAGGCGCGCCGACGGGCGGTGGCGGGGGTGAAGTACTGCGTAAAATGCCAACAGGAGAAAGATTTACATAACAATACATTTTCAGGATATAATCGCAGAGGCTCCAAGGATAGCCAGCTTCGCTGACCAATATTTACCGTTCATTACGCACATCGCGTTATCTTTTCGCGCACGTTTTTTGGCAAACGGCGTGGCAAAATGTGCCCTTCCAGCCCCCCGTTCGCCGCCCCGACCTGTTTCGCCGCCGCCGGCTAAAATAATTTATTAATATTCAATAAATTAATAGTCGTTCAAAAAATTAGATGAAGACTGTTAATTTCCTTCGATTTTATCTCCCGCTAAAAACCGTGATACTTATCACATCGACGGAACATCGTCCCCTATACAGAACAACCTGCGAGAGATTAACTATGAAAAACATCAAATATGCTGCCGCCGCTATCGCCCTTTCCGCTCTGTCTTTCGGCGCGTTCGCCGCTCAGCCGGTGACATCGGCTCAGGCAGAGAGCATGAACAAAATTGGTGTGGTTTCCGCTGAAGGCGCGACGACGCTGGATGGACTGGAAGCTAAACTGGCTGAAAAAGCCGAGGCCGCTGGTGCAACCGGCTATAGCATTACCTCCGCTAACAGCAACAACAAACTGAGCGGTACTGCGGTTATCTATAAATAATCGTCAGTTATCCCTGTAGCAACAGCAACACCCTGTAATGCCACTGTTTTAACCCTGTAAGATCCTTTAATACCCTTGCCTTGCCCGTCCATGCCACTGGACGGGCTTTTTTTTGCCTGCGATCCTGCGATAGGGTTACCAGCTCTCAGCCACCTTCGCCAGCCCCTGCTCCAGAGACAAGACCACGCCGGTGGCCAAAAGACAGCAGGCCAGCTGAATTTTCAACGATGACGGCAGCGGTTCGCTCCCGACCATACAGCGCTCGATCCAGCGCGCGGTCACTTCGGGATCTTTTGACTCCGGCAGGGCAACTGCCTGCGCAGCGGCGCCATCCTGACGCTCGTTAACCACCCGCGTACCGGTCTCATCAATCAGGCTAATCTGCGGGCAGCGCTGCGGGTTAGCGTAAACCTCGCCTTCGGTACCGTGCATCAGCAGCGCCCGGCCGCCGATCCCGGCAAAAAATTTCGCGACCCGACCGACGTACTCAGGGTGCGAAACGCTCGACAGGCGCAGCGCCGCATCTTCGGCAAACGGCGTCGCCAGCTTGGCCAGGGTGTGTGCGCTGTTACGCACGCCCATGCGCCAGCGCATCGCCAGCTGTTTTTCCAGCGGCGGACAAAATACGCCGACCGGAACGTAAACCGGCTGGTGACTATCTAACCGCGCCTGTGCCTGGCCCGCGTGAAGCGTTGCCGGGATCCCCATCAGGTCAAAAATGGTTTCCGTCAGCACGCGGGTGGGATCGTGGCTCACGCCGTGAACGATAACCGGGAAGCCGAGCTTATGCAGCAGGACGGCCAGCAGCGGCGTCAGGTTAGCCTGTTTACGCGCGCCGTTATAACTGGGGATCACAATCGGCATCGGCTTGCCGACCGGCGGCGTCAGCTTAATGGTGTGCTCCTGCATCGCTTCATAGAAGCCCTTCATCTCCGCTTCACCTTCGCCCTTGATGCGCAGGGCAATAAGAATGCCGCCGAGCTCAAGGTCAGGCACCTCGCCGTTAAGCATCCGCGAGTAGAGCGCGCGGGCCGTTTCCACGTCCAGGTCGCGAGCGTGGTTTTTTCCGCGCCCGACTTCTTTAACGATCTTGCTGTACTCCATTGCAGGCTCCTCTGAGCGTCTCACCACGTCGACATTGCACCGCTAACGCCGTTTGCGACGCGTCTGTTTTGTTTTAGTTTTTACTATAACCTCAGGGACGGCTGGCTGCTCTATCGGAAATATGGGTAATGCATTCAATAAACGCTTACCGTAGTTTTTGGTCAACAGGCGTTTATCATAAATTACCACCTCTCCCCAGCAGCTATGGCTACGGATCAGGCGGCCAACCTGTTGAATCAGGTTGAATGACGCGCTGGGCAGGCTCTGAACTTCGAACGGATAGCGGTTGAGGCTTTTGAGCCATTCGCCTTCGGTGATCACCACCGGGCTGTCAATCGGCGGGAAAGCGATCTTGTGGATATGCACCTGGCTTAACAGTTCGCCTTTTAAATCCAGGCCTTCCGCGAAGGATTGCAGCCCAACCAGTACGCTGCGCTCGCCGCCTTCAACGCGTTTACGATGCAGCTCGACCAGCCGGTAGCGAGGCTTATCCCCCTGAACCAGCAGCAGCAGGCGCAGATCGGTAACCTGTTCGAGAAACCGCTGCATCGCTCTTCCGCTGGCGAAGAGTACCAGCATGCCGAGATGCTTTTTGCTCTCAACCTGTTCCCGGAAATAGGCGGCCATCTCGGCAATATGCTGCTCTTCGTTATCGATAAGCGGTTCATAATGCATCTGCGGAATGACGATTTTACCCTGTTCGACGTGATTAAAGGGCGAATCCAGCGCCACAAAGCGGTCTCCCGCTTTCTCTTTCAGCCCGCTCATCTCCTGCAGACGCGAAAAGCTATTAAGCGAGCGTAGCGTCGCAGAGGTAACGACGATATGCGGGACGCTGCGCCACAGCAGCCTCTCAAGCTGATCGCTGACGCGGATCCCCACGCAGTGGAACCAGATATGCATCTGGCCATCCCGCAGGTCGCGGGTGACCCATTTGGTCACCGGCGCGCCGGAGGACTGCGCCAGCGATGCCAGCCGCCACAGTTTACTTTGGCTTTCAAACATCCCCAGCGCTCGGTTCATCTGCAGCAGAACCCGGTGCAAACGCACCACGTCGTGACTGCCGGTTTTTTCGCCCAGATCGTTAAGGAACAGCTCCGCCAGACCGCGCAGCGTTTCGGTGAGCTTCGCCAGCCGCTGGCAAATCTCCATCACTTCCTGCGGCAGCTCCCCCATCGGGAAGCGGTGCTCCGCCTCCTGCCCGGCCGGCATGTACAGATTGAGGATATTATTCAGGGAGGAGATAAGCTCATAGAGCTCCTCGCAATGCCCATTCAGACGCTCGGGATTCGCCAGCGGCGGCGTGGTTTTAGGGCGAAACTGCTCCATGCAGGTCGCGACCAGCTTCGTAAAAAGATCCAGCTGCAGGCGGTACCAGGGGGCGGTGATTTCCGCGCTCATTTCCAGCGCATCGCGGGCCACCTCCGGAAGATGGTGGCCTTCATCCAGCACCAGCAGCAGATGCTTCGGTTCCGGCAGCACCGCTTCGCTTTCCATCGCCGCCATCACCAGCGCATGGTTCGCCACCACCACTTCTGCTTCCTGGATTTCCCGGCGGGCGACAAAAAACGGACATTCGCGATAATAGTGGCAGTTGCGGTTCAGGCAGCTGGCTTTATCGGTGCTCAGGCGGCTCCATAATGAATCATCCACATTTTTATCGGTATGATCGCGCAGGCCGTCCCATTTGTAGCTATCAAGGTCCGCTTTCAGCGTCGCGCACAGCTTCTGTTCCGCCTGGTTGTTAGGCGTGAGTTCGTCATCAAGAAAGGCCAGTAAATCCTGCTGCGTTGGCTCGGTGCTGGCAAGCGCGGCCAGGTTACGCGGGCAGACGTAGCGCCCGCGGCCAAAGGCGGCGGTAAATCGCAGGTCGGGAATGATTTTGCGCAGCAGCGGCAGGTCTTTACTGTAGATTTGGTCCTGCAGAGCAACGTTGGCGGTACTGACCACCAGCGTTTTTTGTTCTTCACGGGCAATGGCGATGCCGGGAATCAGGTATGACAAGGTTTTGCCGACGCCGGTCGGGGCTTCTATCGCCAGATGTCGCCCCTCTTCCCCGGCGAGCGTCTTCGCCACATCGGCAATCATCTGCCGCTGCGGAGGACGGGGAATAAAGTCAGGGATTTGTTCCTGAAGCGCCTTATACCAGGCGGCGATTTGCGCTTTCAGCGCTGCGGTCAAAGCCATGAGAAAACCTGAATACTGTATAAACAGCCACTATTGTGCCATTTTTTAGCCGTCGGAAGGAACGTCTTTCTGAGCAAACTGGAATCACGCTCGAGGTTATGCTGAGCGAAGCGCGTCCGGGTAAGGAGTCTTACCCGGACAACCCATCAGTGGCTTAGCCGCGCGATCGCGGCTCTCGCCACAGGAGTGACGGGATAGTGTTACTCCGCCGCGGCGGGTTTGCGCGGGCGACGACGGCGAGGAGGCTTACCGTCCTGAGTTCGCGCTTTCGGCGCTTCGCCATCGGTACGACGCGGAGCGGACTGCTGACCGCGACCTTGCCCCTGGCCACCGCGGCCCTGACTCTGGCCACCGCGACCGCCGCCGCGCTGCTGCTGACGACCGTTCTGAATCGGCTCGGCTTTAATCGATGGATCCGGCTCGTAGCCCGCCAGGGCAATACGCGGGATCTCTTTTTTCAGCAAGCGTTCGATATCATGCAGCAGTTTATGTTCATCAACGCAAACCAGCGACAGCGCTTCACCCGTGGCCGCGGCGCGCCCGGTACGACCGATACGGTGCACATAGTCTTCCGGTACGTTTGGCAGCTCGTAGTTCACCACGTGCGGCAGCTCTTCAATATCCAGACCGCGCGCGGCGATATCGGTGGCCACCAGTACGCGAATGCCGCCGGATTTAAAGTCAGCCAATGCGCGGGTACGCGCGCCCTGGCTCTTGTTGCCGTGAATAGCGGCGCTGCGGATGCCGTCTTTATTGAGCTGTTCCGCCAGATGGTTTGCGCCGTGCTTGGTGCGGGTAAAGACCAGCACCTGCTGCCAGTTACCTTCACCGATCATCTGCGACAGCAGCTCACGTTTGCGCTTTTTATCGACAAAATGCACCAGCTGGCTCACCTGCTCAGAGGCGGTGTTGCGGCGGGCGACTTCGATCTCCAGCGGGTTATGCAGCAGCTTTTCCGCCAGCGATTTAATGTCATCGGAGAAGGTTGCGGAGAACAGCAGGTTCTGACGTCTGGCCGGCAGCTTCGCCAGCACCCGGCGAATATCGTGAATAAAGCCCATATCCAGCATACGGTCGGCTTCGTCCAGCACCAGCACTTCGACTTTGTCGAGGCTCACGGCGTTCTGATGTTCAAGATCCAGCAGACGACCCGGCGTTGCCACCAGGATATCGACGCCGCTGCGCAGCTTCATCATCTGCGGATTAATGCTCACGCCGCCGAACACCACCAGCGAGCGAACGTTGAGGTATTTGCTGTAATCACGGACGTTCTCGCCAATTTGCGCCGCCAGCTCGCGCGTTGGGGTCAGGATCAGCGCACGCACCGGGCGACGCCCTTTAGCATGCGGCTCCTTTTGGATCAGATGCTGAAGCAGCGGCAGCGTAAATCCCGCCGTTTTGCCGGTACCGGTCTGAGCGCTGGCCATCAGATCGCGCCCCTGTAATACTGCCGGGATAGCCTGCTGCTGAATTGGGGTTGGCTCAACGTAGCCCTGCTCAGCGACGGCGCGCAGGATTTCAGGATTCAGGCCAAGGGAATCAAAAGACATAACAACTCCGAACCGCCCCGGCCCGTCACAGGCGTAGTTTTCAGGGAGATTATTGCGAAAGAGATGGCAAAAACCACAATGCCATGAAGCTGCGCAGTCTAGCAGATTTTGTGACGAACCGCATAAAATCTGCCGAAAAGAATCCTCCGGCTAACAAACCACTGCTCCCCGTCCTGTCGATGAGAAGCGGCGATGGCGCTTCGCGCCAGGCGTCCCCGAAATAGCCCGTTTAATGCCTCGACGGGGAAACCGCGAACAAAAGCAGAGAAACGCCGCCGCAGAACGCGGCGGCGAAGGCGATTAACGCAGGCGATACTTAATTTTTTCGACCATCTTCGCGGTGGAGATGCCGTAGCGGTCGTGCAGCGTCGGAAGCGCGCCGGCCAGCAGGAATTCGTCAGGCAAACCGACGGTATCCAGCTCGCAGCGTACGCCTTTACGCATCAGCAGCGCGGCAACCGCCTCCCCCAGCCCGCCGACCGACGTGTGGTTTTCCGCGGTCACCACCAGACGGCCGGGCTTCGAAGCCTGCGCAACGATCGTTTTTTCATCAAGCGGTTTGATGGTGGGGACATGCAGCACCGCCGCGCTGATATTATCGGCCCGCAGTTTTTCAACCGCCTCGAGGGCGCGCATGGTCATCAGCCCGGAAGAGATAATCAGTACATCGTTACCGTCCTCCAGCAGCTTCGCCTTGCCCAGCTCAAACTGATAATCATATTTATCGAGCACCAGCGGCACCTTACCGCGCAATAGACGCATATACACCGGACCGTCGTGGTCGGCAATCGCCGGTACCGCCTGCTCTATCTCCAGCGCATCGCAGGGATCGACGATGACCATGCCGGGAATGCCGCGCATAATCGCCAGATCTTCCGTTGCCTGATGGCTCGGCCCGTAGCCGGTGGTCAGGCCCGGCAGCGCCGCGCAGATCTTCACGTTCAGATGCTCTTCGGCGATGACCTGATGGATAAAATCATAGGCGCGACGGGTGGCAAAAGCGGCGTAGGTGGTGGCGAAGGGAATAAATCCCTCCTTCGCCATTCCCCCGGCGGCTCCCATCAGCAGCTGCTCCGCCATTCCCATCTGGAAGAAGCGATCCGGAAAGGCCTGGGCGAAAATATGCAGATCGGTATACTTTGACAGGTCCGCGGTCATACCGACGATTTCCGGGCGCTGGGCCGCCAGCTTCGAGAGCGCGACGCCAAACGGCGCGGAAACGGTCGCCTGACCTTCATCAGCAATGGAGGCGATCATCGCCGACGTTTTTAAGCGTGGTTTACTCTGGCTCATTACAGCACTCCTTCCGGTTTGTTGGCGTCCAGCACCGCAATCGCTTTTTGCCATTCGTCGGCATCGACGCGGATAAAATGGTTCTTATCGCGGGTTTCAAGGAACGGCACCCCTTTGCCCATCAGCGTGTCGCATAAAATGACCCGCGGCTGGTTGCCCGCATGATTTTTCGCGTTATCAAAGGCGGCCACCACCGCCGCCAGATCGTTACCGTCCACGCGCTGCACGTACCAGCCGAAGGCGGCCCATTTTTCATGCAGCGGCTCAAAGCCGAGAATTTTGCGCGAATCGCCGTCCGCCTGCTGTTTGTTAACGTCAACGAGGTTAATCAGGTTAGTCAGGCCGTAGTGGGCCGCCGACATCGCCGCTTCCCAGGTTGAACCTTCGTCCAGCTCCCCATCCGACATAGAGTTAAAAACCCAGGATGCGCTGCCCTTCTTCTTCAGACCGAGCGCCATCCCGACGGCGATGGAGAGCCCCTGCCCCAGCGAGCCGCCGGACATCTCCATTCCAGGCGTATAGGTCGCCATGCCCGACATCGGCAGGCGGCTGTCGTCGGAACCGTAGGTCTCCAGCTCCTCTTCCGGGATAATTCCCGCTTCCAGCAGCGCCGCATAATAGGCGATGGCGTAATGGCCGTGAGAGAGCAGAAAACGGTCACGCCCTTCCCACTGCGGATCTTCCGGACGGTAGCGCATCGCGTGGCTGAAGGCGGTGGCCAGCACATCCGCATAGCCTAATGCCTGGCCGATATAGCCCTGTCCCTGGACTTCGCCCATTTGCAGGGCATAGCGACGGATACGCCACGCCGCCGCGGCAACTTGTTGTGTTTCTGTCATCTTCATCTGCTTGCCTCGCTTAGTGGATTAACATGCCGCCGTTCACGTCCAGGGTGATACCGGTCGAGTAGGAAGAGAGATCGCTGCCGAGGAACAGGGCGGCACGCGCGATATCCACCGCATCGCCCAGACGGTTCATCGGGATCCCGGCGAGGATATTGGCCGTCATGTCGTCGGTCAGCTTGCCGGCGGTAATATCGGTCTGAATCAGCCCCGGCGTGATGCAGTTTACGCGGACGTTATCCGGGCCAAGCTCGCGCGCCATCGCCCGCGCCAGGCCGAGCACACCGGCTTTTGCCGCGCTGTAGTGCGGGCCGCCGAAGATACCGCCGCCGCGCTGGGCGGAAACCGATGAGATACAGACAATGCTGCCCGATTTTTGCGCCCGCATTGCCGGAATAACCGCCTGCGACATCAGCAGCGTGCCGCGCAGGCTGACGTCCAGCACCGCGTCATAGTTGGCACGCTTAATTTCCATCAGCTTCAGCGGCTGGGTAATGCCGGCGTTATTCACCAGCACATCGACCCGGCCATATTTCGCCAGAATCTGTTCGATTGCCGCCTGCACCTGAACTTCATCGGCGACGTTCGCTGCCAGACCAAGATGGCCTTCGCCCAGAGCCGCCGCAGCGGCTTTGCTGGCTTCGCCATTGAGGTCGATAATGACCACGCTGGCGCCGTTCTCGGCAAATAATTTGGCGGTGGCAAAACCCAAACCGCGTGCGGAGGCCGCGCCAGTAATAATGGCGACTTTATCTTTTAATAACATATTTTCACTCCATGACATGACGTCATATTAATTAACAGAAATATTGCCGTTATTGTGGCTCATCGAGGAAAAGAATCACCACCAGACCTATTGCGGCGCAGATACCAAAATAGGTAAATACAGAATTAAAGCTGCCGGTCTGATCAAGTAAAAAACCGGCGGCCATCGGGGCGACAAAGCCGCCAAGGTTGCCGCCGCTATTAATAATAGAAGAGGCAATTGGATAGGTTTTACTGTCCGAAACGGCCATTCCGTAGGCGGTAAAAGCCGGCCAGCCAATATTCAAACAAAAACCGACAAAGAATAATCCAATACATACCGCCCAGGTGCTTGCTGGAATGTTCAGCATAATGAGCATCATGACCACGGTTGAAATCGCGGTGAACATCATGGTGGGTTTACGCCGGCGGCCTAACACTTTATCCGAGATCCAACCTCCGCCAATCGCGCCAATAAAGCCGCCGATGCACGGCATACTCGCCACGAAGCCCATACTCATCACGTCAAAACCGCGCTCTTTCACTAAATACAGCGGGATCCACGTTAATAACCCGTACAGCACGCTGACCATCATAAAATAGGCCAGACAGTCACCAAGAATATTTTTCGAGGTAAATAATCCTTTCGCCGTATCGACAGGCGCCATCTTTTTCACCCGAATAATTTTATCCAGCCAGGTGAAGCGGTCGGCAATTAATATATTTTCGCGGACGGCGTTTTTATCAGTTTCACGCCCGGCATTAATCTCTTCCAGTTCGCGTTGCGAAACAAATCCGCTTTCCGCGGGCGTTGACTTAACCAACAGGTACCACGCGACCGCCGCCACAATCCCCGGTATCGCAAAGGAGAAAAAGACCCATCGCCAGCCCCAGGTAACCGCGATCCACACCGCCAGCGGCGGTACGATTATCGGCGCAAACATGGTGGCGGCGATGTAGACGCCCGTTGCCGTGGCTTTCTCTTTCGGCGGGAACCAGTTATTAATGGTTGAAGCCAGCCCCACCGGGCACGGCCCTTCGCTAAGCCCCAGCCCCAGTCGCACCATCTTCAGGCCAAACACCGAGCTCACGGTGCCCATCAGCCAGGTAAAAGCGGAAAAGCCGAAAATAGACAGCGAGACCAGTCCCCGGGTGCCGCGTCTGGCAATAAAAAAACCGGCCGGGATCTGGCTTACCGCATAGCCGAGGAAAAACATGCTGGCGATGGCCCCGGCCTCAAAGTTGTTGATATGAAACTCGTCAATGATAAACGGCAGTACCGCGCCGATATTCGTTCTGTCGGCGTAATTTATGGCATACACCAGGAAAATCATCGTCAATACCACGAAACGATATTTTGTTTTTCTGGCGTCAGTACAGACAACAGTATCTATACGTGACATAGGGTATCCTCTTTATTTTTTTATGTTTTTGTCGCGACCCTTACCGCATCGCGCCCTGTTATCAGGCCTGTAGTTGCAATATAACAATCCCAAAAAGAAAGGGTATTCAAAAAAGCTCAATTGCGCGTGAGAAAAATTTGCTTCGTGACTGCACTCAAATTCCTGTCAATTATTTTTTTCGAGAGTTGTGCATTTAAAACTGTTAACTTCATCACGGATTGTGCCATCACTTATTTTCCGGCTGTGCTATGCTGACCATCATTTTCTGGGATAACGGCTGGACGTCCTTCTTTCTGAGTAAAAAAATCGCCTTGCGTTATTCCCCCCCCGCCGGAGGAAATCATGAACCAGCCGCTGCAGAATAAAAGCTTGCCGATGCCATCCTTACGTAATATTCAGGCATTTATTGAAGTGGCCGATACCGGCAGCCTGAACCTGGCGGCAGAGAATCTTAATATTACGGCCTCCGCGGTAAGTCATCAGATAGCCAGCCTGGAACAGTATCTGGGGAAAAAGATATTTTCCCGTAGCAGTAAAGGGATGGTATTAACCACAATTGGCGAAAAATACCTTAAAGAGGTTTCCGGGGCGTTAAATATTATTGGTCAGGCCACTAACCAGGTGATTAATGATATCCACCAGGATTATTTACGGATTCATTCCGCGCCGAGCTTTGGATTATTGTGGCTGATGCCCCGTCTGAATAAATTTCGCCAGGCCTGGCCGGAGCTTAAAATTAGCCTGACCTGCTCTTATGAAAGCATCCAGTTCTCCCGCGATAATATTGATATCGATATTCGCCACGGGCTCTCACAGTGGCCAACCCTGGTGGTCAAGACCATAAAAAATGAACGCGTGCTCCCCTTTAGCTCATCGACTTATTTAGCCGGCCGCGACGTTCAGTCCATTGAAGACCTGCTGGCCTGCGACCTTATTCATTCCGATAGCACGCTGATCGGCTGGAGCAACTGGCTGTCGTGGCATAAGGTTCGCGGCTGGAATAAAAACTTTATTTTTAATTTCGACCGCTCCTATATGAGTATTGAGGCTGCCCGGATGGGAATGGGGATTATTCTTGAGAGTAATTTGCTGGCCGGGCAGAGCGTGAGCCAACGCCACCTGGAACCCGTCTTTACCCGCGACGTCAGCATGCCGGTTAACGCGCATCACTTCGTTTTACCGCACCCGAATGAACAAAAAGAGAAAGTGAAGATCTTCTTTGCCTGGGTTGCCGAAGAGCTGAGTCGCGAAGGATTTCATATCTAGCAGCAAACGGTGGACAAACCGCCAACCTGCGCCTAGAGTTAATCAATCGATTGATTAACTTTTCTCGCGCGATGACAACCACTCCCACGACCAGTAAGGGCGAGCAGGCGAAAAGCCAGCTTATCGCCGCCGCAATCGCCCAGTTTGGCGAATACGGCCTGCACGCCACAACCCGCGATATTGCCGCCCAGGCCGGGCAGAATATCGCCGCCATTACCTACTATTTTGGTTCCAAGGACGATCTCTATCTCGCCTGCGCCCAGTGGATTGCCGATTTTATCGAGCACAATTTCCGCCCCCACGCGCAGGCGGCGGAAGCGCTGTGCGCTGAGCCTGTTCCGGATAAAGCCGCCATGCGCACCCTGATACTGGGCGCCTGCCAGAATATGATTTTGCTGCTGACCCAGGACGACACCGTCAATTTGAGCAAATTTATCTCCCGCGAGCAGCTGTCGCCAACGCCGGCCTACCGGCTCATCCACGATCAGGTGATTGCTCCGCTACACTGCTACCTGACCCGCTTAATCGCCGCCTATACCGGCCTTAACGCTGACAGCACGGAAATGGTCCTCCACACCCACGCGCTGCTGGGCGAAGTTCTCGCTTTTCGCCTTGGTAGGGAAACGGTGTTGCGCCGCGCGGGCTGGGCTGAGTTCGATCGGGACAAAACCGCGCAAATTATTGAGGTTATCACCTGCCATATTGATTTCGTTCTGGAAGGATTATCGCAAAGGAGTCTGGAGTCATGAAAAAACCGCTCATCGTCGTTGTGCTGCTTCTCCTGCTGGCCGCTGTCATTGGCGGAGGCTGGTGGTGGTACCAGAGCAGCCAGCAGAAAGCGCTCACGCTGTATGGCAACGTGGATATTCGTACCGTCAACCTCAGCTTCCGCGTGGGCGGGCGGCTGGCGTCGCTCAGCGTCGACGAGGGCGATGCGATTAAAGCCGGGCAGACCCTGGGCGAGCTGGACCGAGCGCCCTACGAGAATGCCCTGCAGCAGGCTCAGGCCAACGTTTCCACCGCCCAGGCGCAGTACGACCTGATGATGGCGGGGTATCGCTCGGAAGAGATCGCTCAGGCCGCCGCCGCGGTCAACCAGGCGCAGGCCGCTTACGACTATGCGCAGAATTTTTACCAGCGCCAGCTGGGGCTGCGCAAAAGCAGCGCCATCTCCGCTAACGACCTGGAAAACGCCCGCTCATCGCGCGATCAGGCCCAGGCGACGCTGAAGTCCGCGCAGGATAAGCTGCGCCAGTACCGCGCCGGTAATCGTCCGCAGGAAATCGCCCAGGCCAAAGCCAGCCTTGAACAGGCGCAGGCCGCGCTGGCACAGGCGAAGCTGGATCTGCACGATACCACGCTGGCCTCGCCGTCCGACGGGACGCTGATGACCCGCGCCGTCGAGCCGGGCAGCATGCTCAGCGCTGGCGGCACGGTGATGACGTTATCGTTAACCCATCCGGTGTGGGTGCGCGCCTATATCGATGAAAAAAACCTCGGTCAGGCCCAGCCGGGTCGCGAAGTGCTGCTTTACACCGATAGTCGCCCGGATAAACCCTACCGCGGCAAAATCGGCTTCGTCTCCCCAACCGCTGAATTCACGCCGAAAACTGTGGAAACGCCGGACCTGCGCACCGATCTGGTTTATCGCCTGCGTATTGTGGTCACCGATGCCGACGACGCGCTGCGCCAGGGAATGCCGGTCACCGTCACCTTCAGTCACGGAAACGGCCAATGAGCGAGGACGTGATTACGCTGAGCGGCCTGACCCGGCGCTTTGCCGGCATGGATCGCCCGGCCGTCGCGCCGCTGGACTGCACCATTCACTCCGGCTATGTGACCGGTCTGGTGGGCCCGGATGGCGCCGGAAAAACCACCCTGATGCGCATGCTCGCCGGGCTGCTGAAGCCCGACGCAGGCAGCGCAAAAGTGATCGGCTTCGACCCGATTGCCGACGACAGCGCCCTGCATGCGGTGCTCGGCTATATGCCGCAGAAATTCGGCCTGTATGAAGATCTGACGGTGATGGAAAACCTGACGCTCTACGCCGATCTGCGCAGCGTGACCGGCGAGGCGCGGGAAAAAACCTTCGCCAGGCTGCTGGAATTTACCTCCCTCGGCCCCTTTACCGGCCGGCTGGCGGGCAAGCTTTCCGGCGGCATGAAGCAGAAACTGGGCCTGGCCTGCACCCTCGTCGGCGAACCGAAAGTCCTGCTGCTGGACGAACCCGGCGTCGGCGTCGACCCTATCTCGCGCCGTGAACTGTGGCAGATGGTGCACGAACTGGCGGGCGACGGAATGCTGATCCTCTGGAGCACCTCTTATCTTGATGAGGCCGAGCAGTGCCGGGACGTTCTGTTGATGAACGAGGGCCAGCTGCTCTACCAGGGGGCGCCAAAAGAGCTGACGCAGACCATGGCCGGACGCAGCTTTTTGGTTTCCAGCGCCCGGGAGAATAACCGCCGCCTCCTCCAGCGTACGCTGAAGCTGCCGCAGGTCAGCGATGGCGTGATTCAGGGTAAATCGGTACGCCTGATCCTTAAAAAAGAGGCCAGCATCAGCGATGTACAGAAGGCTGGCGCTATGCCGCCGCTGGAGGTCGCCGAAACCGCGCCGCGCTTCGAGGATGCCTTTATCGACCTGCTGGGCGGCGCCGGTACTGCCGAATCGCCGCTGGGCAACATTATCCACACCGTGGAAGGCTCCCGTGAGGACACGGTGATTGAAGCGCAGACCCTGACCAAGAAATTCGGCGATTTTGCCGCCACCGACCACGTCGATTTTCAGGTCAAACGCGGGGAGATTTTCGGCCTCCTCGGGCCTAACGGCGCAGGAAAGTCCACGACGTTTAAGATGATGTGCGGCCTGCTGGTCCCCACCTCCGGGAAAGCGCTGGTGCTGGGCATGGACCTGAAAGTCAGCTCCGGCAAGGCGCGTCAGCATTTGGGCTATATGGCACAGAAGTTCTCGCTCTACGGCAACCTTTCCGTTGAGCAGAACCTGCGCTTCTTCTCCGGCGTCTACGGCCTGCGCGGACGGGCGCAGAACGACAAAATCGCCAGCATGAGCGAGGCGTTTGGCCTGAAAAGCATCGCCCGGCAGGCCGCCGACGATCTGCCGCTCGGCTATAAACAGCGCCTGGCGCTGGCCTGCTCGCTGATGCACGAGCCGGATATCCTGTTTCTTGATGAACCCACTTCCGGAGTCGATCCCCTCACCCGCCGCGAATTCTGGCTGCATATCAATAGCATGGTGGATAAAGGCGTGACGGTGATGGTCACTACCCACTTTATGGATGAAGCGGAGTATTGCGATCGTATCGGCCTGGTCTATCGCGGCAAACTGATCGCCAGCGGCACGCCGGACGATCTGAAGGCGCTGGCGGCGGATGATGAACAGCCTGACCCGACGATGGAGCAGGCGTTTATCACCCTCATTCACGACTGGGATAAGGAGAACGCCGGTGAGCGCTAAACTGCTATCGTGGCGGCGCGTACGCGCCCTGTGCGTGAAAGAGACGCGGCAGATTGTCCGCGACCCCAGCAGCTGGCTGATTGCGGTGGTCATCCCCCTGCTGCTGCTGTTTATCTTTGGCTACGGGATTAACCTCGACTCCAGCAAGCTGCGGGTGGGCGTGCTGCTGGAGCAGCAGAGCGAAGAGGCGCTGGATTTTGTCCATACCATGACCGGCTCCCCTTATATTGACGCCACCATCAGCGATAACCGCCAGGAACTGGTGCAGATGATGCAGGCGGGACGCATTCGCGCCCTGGTCACCCTACCGGTGGACTTCGACCAGAAGATGGCCCGTCCCGGCGACGACGCGCCGATCCAGCTCATCACCGACGGCAGCGAACCCAATACCGCTAACTTCGCCCAGGGCTACGTCGAAGGCATCTGGCAAATCTGGCAGCAGCAGCGGGCGGAAGATCGCGGTGAAACCTTCGAGCCGCTGATCGACGTGCAGATGCGCTACTGGTTTAACCCGGCCGCCATCAGCCAGCATTTTATTATCCCCGGCGCGATTACCATCATTATGACGGTGGTCGGCGCGATCCTGACCTCGCTGGTGGTGGCCCGCGAGTGGGAACGCGGCACGATGGAAGCGCTGCTGTCGACCGAAATTACCCGCGCCGAGCTGCTGCTGTGCAAGCTGATCCCCTACTATTTCCTCGGCATGCTGGCGATGCTGCTGTGTATGCTGGTGGCGGTGTTTATTCTCGGCGTGCCGTTCCGCGGTTCGCTGGTGATTCTGTTTTTTATTACCAGCCTGTTTTTGCTGAGTACCCTGGGCATGGGGCTGCTGATTTCCACCATTACCCGCAACCAGTTTAACGCCGCGCAGGTCGCGCTGAATGCCGCGTTCCTGCCGTCAATCATGCTCTCCGGGTTTATTTTTCAGATAGACAGCATGCCGGCGATAATCCGCGCGGTGACCTACGTGATCCCGGCGCGCTATTTTGTCAGCACCCTGCAAAGCCTGTTTCTGGCGGGCAACATCCCGGTGGTGCTGCTGGTGAACGTGATGTTTTTAATCGCCTCGGCGGTGATGTTTATCGGCCTGACGTGGCTGAAAACCAAACGGCGTCTGGATTAATTTGCCTGCGTGCTCCCCGGTACAAGGGCTGGCAAACGGGTAGCCCGGATAAGCGCAGCGCAATCCGGGGATCACAAAGAGAGAATATAAGATGTTTCATCGCTTATGGACGTTAATCCGCAAAGAGCTACAGTCGCTGTTGCGCGAACCGCAGACGCGGGCGATTTTGATTATGCCGGTGCTCATTCAGGTGCTGCTGTTCCCCTTTGCCGCCACGCTGGAGGTAACGAACGCCACCATCGCCATCTATAACGAAGACAACGGCAAGCACGCCGTGGAGCTGACCCAGCGCTTTGCCCGCGCCAAAGCCTTCACCCACGTGCTGTTACTGAAAAGCCCTCAGGAAATAAGACCGACCATCGATGAACAAAAAGCGCTATTGGTCGTGCGTTTCCCGGCGGATTTTTCGCGCAACCTCGACACCAACCAGACCGCCCCGCTCCAGCTGCTGCTGGACGGGCGCAACTCCAACAGCGCACAAATTGCCGCCAACTACCTCCAGCAGATCGTCAAAAGCTATCAGCAGGACCTGCTGGAAGGCAAAGCCAAACCGAACAATAGCGAGCTGGTGGTACGCAACTGGTATAACCCGAATCTCGATTACAAATGGTTCGTGGTGCCGTCGCTGATCGCCATGATCACCACCATCGGCGTAATGATCGTCACCTCGCTCTCCGTTGCCCGCGAGCGCGAACAGGGAACGCTCGACCAGCTGCTGGTCTCGCCGCTGGCAACCTGGCAGATCTTTATCGGTAAAGCGGTCCCGGCGCTAATTGTCGCCACCCTGCAGGCGACCATCGTGCTGGGGATCGGTATCTGGGCCTATCAGATTCCCTTCGCTGGCTCACTGCTGCTGTTTTACTTCACGATGATCGTTTACGGTCTGTCGCTGGTAGGATTCGGACTGCTGATTTCGTCGCTGTGCTCCACGCAGCAGCAGGCGTTTATCGGCGTATTCGTCTTTATGATGCCGGCGATTTTACTCTCCGGCTACGTTTCGCCGGTGGAAAATATGCCGGTATGGCTACAAAACCTGACGTGGGTGAACCCGATTCGTCATTTCACCGATATCACCAAGCAGATCTATTTGAAGGATGCGAGTCTGGAAATCGTGTGGGGAAGTTTGTGGCCGCTACTGGTCATAGCGGCCACCACCGGCTCGGCGGCGTATGCGATGTTCCGAAGAAAGATCGCGTAATACTCGTCATCGTTCAAGCCACAACTGCGTTGGCTCGCCTTGCTCCCCCCAGTCACATAGTTATCTATGCTTCTGGGGATTCGCTGCGTTGCCGCCTTGTTGTAGCCCGAACGATTTAGCGTATCTGTTTTTATCTTTCGCCAGCAGTGAAACCACCGCCGGACCGGCCAGTATTGCCAGCCCGGCGAGGGCCAGCAGCAGGTTATTGTGCAGCACGCGCGACAGCAGCCACAGCACGATCACCGCGGTACCGAAGTACCAGGTGGTGGTGAGTTCCTCAAGGAAATCACCGACGTCGCGCCAGCGCTCATCGTGATGGCGCTGCAAAAACAGCATCGACACTAACGTGACGCCGTACAGCACGCACAAACCTAATCCGACGCGCACCAGCGCGCCGCTCATCCAACCCATCACCAGTACTGCCACGACCAGTAGATGCAACATAATCTGCCAGCAACTAAGACCCGTTGCGACGCGTACACGTTGTTGCCACTTCATGGCTTCTCTCCTGAAGGATTTTTCTCTGCTACTCAGAGTACCGCACTTTACGGAAAATTCCGTATCACCGCATCTTTTTGTGACCTCTACTACACTATTTCCTACAGGAAAGTGACATTGCCCAGAGAAATAAGGACAAACAAATGCCGCGATTTTCGTTAAACGTGCTGACAATTAACACCCATAAAGGGTTTACTGCGTTCAATCGCCGCTTTATTTTGCCCGAATTACGCGAAGCGGTGCGCAGCGTCAGCGCCGACATTGTTTGCCTGCAGGAGGTGATGGGGGCGCACGAAATTCATCCGCTGCATATCGAAAACTGGCCGGATACCACCCACTATGAGTTTCTGGCCGATACCATGTGGAGCGATTACGCCTACGGCCGCAACGCCGTTTACCCGGAAGGGCATCACGGTAACGCGGTCCTCTCCCGCTTTCCCATTGAACATTATCAAAATCTCGATGTTTCGGTCGGCAACAGCGAAAAGCGCGGCCTGCTCTACTGCCGCATCGTCCCGCCGGAAAGCGGCATCGCTATCCATTTATTCTGCGTGCACCTGGGACTGCGCGCTCATCAACGCCAGGCCCAGCTGACGATGCTGGCGGACTGGGTGAACGGTTTACCCGCGGGCGAACCGGTGGTGGTAGCCGGTGATTTTAACGACTGGCGGCAGCAGGCGAACCGCCAGCTTAAAGCCCAGGCCGGGCTGGAGGAGATTTTTACCCGCGCCAGAGGGCGCCCGGCGCGCACTTTCCCGGTCAGCTTTCCGCTGCTGCGACTTGACCGCATCTATGTAAAAAACGCCCACGCCAGCCAGCCCAGAGCGCTGGCGTTAAAACAGTGGCGTCATCTATCCGATCATGCACCGCTTAGCGTGGAGATACATCTGTGAAATGCAGCTGGCAGGAAGGAAACCGCATTCGGCTATTAGAAAATGGCGATAACTATTATCCGGCGCTGTTTGCCGCCATCGGCCGCGCGCAGCAGCGGGTGATCCTTGAGTCTTTTATCTGGTTTGAAGATGACGTCGGCAAACAGCTCCATGCCGTTCTGTTAAAAGCGGCCCAGCGCGGCGTGCGCGTCGAGGTCTTACTGGACGGCTACGGCTCGCCGGATTTAAGCGAAAGCTTTGTGGGCGAGCTGACGTCGGCTGGCGTGATTTTTCGCTATTACGATCCGCGCCCGCGCCTGCTCGGCATGCGCACCAATTTATTTCGCCGTATGCATCGCAAAATCGTGGTGATTGACGACGTTACCGCCTTTGTCGGCGGCATTAACTACTCCGCCGAGCACATGACCGATTACGGTCCGGAGGCCAAACAGGATTACGCCGTACAGGTCGAAGGGCCGGTGGTGCTCGATATTCTGCAATTTGAACTCGAAAACCTCCCCACCAGCGAAGCGACACGACGCTGGTGGCAGCGGCGTCGGCATAAGCCTGAAATCAACCGCAACCCCGGCGAAGCGCAGGCGCTGTTTATCTGGCGGGATAATCAGGATCATCGCGATGATATTGAGCGTCACTATCTGAAGATGCTGACCAGCGCCCGCCGGGAAGTGATTATCGCTAACGCCTACTTTTTCCCCGGCTATCGGCTGCTGCACGCTATGCGCAACGCTGCCCGCCGCGGCGTGCGCGTTAAGCTCATCGTTCAAGGTGAGCCGGATATTCCGATTGTCAAATTCGGCGCGCGCCTGCTCTACCACTATCTGGTAAAAGGCGGCGTGCAGATTTTCGAATATCGCCGCCGTCCGCTGCACGGCAAAGTGGCGCTGGCGGACGATCACTGGGCCACGGTGGGCTCCAGCAACCTCGACCCCCTGAGCCTGTCGCTGAATCTGGAAGCCAACCTGGTGATTCACGACCGCGAGTTTAACCAGACGCTGCGCGATAATCTCAATGGCTTAATCCTTAACGACTGCCGCGAGGTCGATAAGCGCATTTTGTCGAAACGAACCTGGTGGCGGCTCGGCATTAGCGTGCTGGCGTTCCACTTCCTGCGCCACTTCCCTGCCTGGGTCGGATGGCTACCGGCCCATACGCCGCTGCTGTCGCGGGTTCAGCCCCCGGTACAGCCAGAAATAGAAACCCAGGACCGCGTGGACCCGGAAAACCAGGAGGTGAAATCCTGATGGCGAAATCTCACCCTCGCTGGCGGATGGCGAAAAAAATCCTGACGGTGCTCTTTTTTATCGCCGTCGCCGTTCTGCTGGTGGTCTATGCGCAAAAAATCGACTGGCAGGACGTGTGGAAGGTCATTCGCGATTACAACCGTACGGCGCTGCTCAGCGCCATCGGGTTGGTTATCGCCAGCTACCTGATCTATGGCTGCTACGACCTGCTGGGGCGCGCTTACTGCGGCCACAAGCTGGCTAAACGCCAGGTGATGCTGGTGTCGTTTATCTGCTACGCCTTTAACCTGACGCTCAGCACCTGGGTGGGTGGGATTGGTATGCGCTATCGGCTCTACTCGCGCCTCGGCCTGAGCGGCGCAACCATTACCCGTATCTTCTCTCTGAGCATTACCACCAACTGGCTGGGCTATATTCTGCTCGGCGGCATTATTTTTAGCTCCGGCATGGTGAAGGTGCCCGAGCGCTGGTATATCAGCCAGTCGTCGCTGCAAATTCTGGGCGTCGTTTTACTGCTGATTTCCGCGTTTTACCTGTGGGCCTGCGCCTTTGCTAAAAAGCGCCATCTGACGATAAAAGGCCAGCGGCTGGTGCTGCCGTCCTGGCGCTTCGCGATATTGCAGATGGCGGTTTCCAGCCTGAACTGGATGGCGATGGGGGCGATTATCTGGCTGCTGCTGGGCCCGCAGGTGGACTATTTTCTCGTGCTCGGCGTGCTGCTGGTCAGCAGCATTGCGGGGGTTATCGTGCATATTCCGGCAGGCATTGGCGTGCTTGAGGCGGTATTTATCGCCATGCTTTCCGGGGAAGAGATTTCGCGCGGCGCGATTATTGCCGCCCTGCTTGCCTATCGCGCCCTGTACTACTTCCTGCCGCTGCTGCTGGCGACCATCGGCTACCTGATTCTGGAGAGTCGTGCGAAGCATCTGCGGGAGAAAAACCAGCGCAAGCTGGCGGGCGAGTAGTCAAAAAAGCCCCGGTCGCGCATGCTGACCGGGGCTACAGGTTTACCACCGTCTGAGATCCGGGAACGAGTTAACGACGGTTGCCGAAAATGCGCAGCAGCATCAGGAACAGGTTGATAAAGTCCAGATACAGCGTCAGCGCCCCAAGAATCGAGTATTTGCGCAGCGTTGACGCATCGCGAACGTCAATCTGCTCGCCGATGTTTTTCAGCTTCTGGGTGTCATAGGCGGTCAGGCCG
Source organism: Klebsiella sp. RCJ4 (assembly GCF_009025755.1). NCBI lineage: Bacteria > Pseudomonadati > Pseudomonadota > Gammaproteobacteria > Enterobacterales > Enterobacteriaceae > Klebsiella > Klebsiella sp. RCJ4. The sequence goes on along the minus strand of NZ_WCIN01000001.1, from coordinate 50,797 downwards.
ACGAAGACGATCACCCCGATGTAGGTCACCGCCCACATCAGCGCTTCGCTCTTCAGCCAGAAGTTAACCAGCGACGCCAGCAGGATACCGATAAGCGCCATAAACAGCATATTGCCGAAGCCGCTCAGGTCGCGTTTAGTGGTATAGCCGTAAAGGCTCATCACGCCAAACATCCCGCCTGCCACCACGAAGGTACTGGCGATCGATGAGTAGGTATAGACGAGGAATATACTGGATAAGGTGAGCCCGGTTAGCGCCGAATAGAGCATAAACAGGGTGGTCGCCATTCCCGCGCTCAGCCGCTGCACCATGCCGGAGAGCACGAATACCAGCCCCAGCTGGGCGATGATCAGGCCGAAAAAGGTTATTTTGCTGGAAAAGACAAACATCATCACCGCAGGGGTGTTGGCCGCAAACCACGCGATAAACGCCGTGAGCAGCAGCCCGACCGTCATCCAGCCGTACACCTGCGCCATATAAGTTTGAAGTCCGCTGCGACCCTGTACGATCGCCCCGGAACGAGGATATCTATCCATGACTGTCTCCTGATTAACGAAATTTATCTTCTAAGCGTACCACACTACCAGCGTTCTGCCGCTTCACGGTCGCTATCTCGCGCATCGACCCAGCGCTCGCCTTCCGGCGTCGCCTCCCGCTTCCAGAACGGCGCGCGGGTCTTCAGGTAATCCATAATAAACTCCCCCGCCGCAAACGCGCTACCGCGGTGGGCGCTGGTGACGCCGACAAAGACAATCTCCTCCCCGGGCCACATCTCGCCGATACGGTGAATCACCGTCACCCGGCCCAGCGGCCAGCGCTCGCGCGCCTGTTCCACAATCTCCGCCAGCGACTTTTCCGTCATCCCCGGATAGTGTTCGAGGGTCAGCGCTTTGACGCTGTCGCCAAGGTTGTGGTTGCGGACCTTGCCGGTAAACGTCACTACCGCGCCGTCTTCATCGCGCTCGGCCAGCCAGGGGTATTCGTCGCCGACCTTAAAGCGGTCATGGCTGACTATAATACGCGTCTGCGTCATGTTATCCCCCGGTAACCGGCGGGAAAAACGCCACTTCATCACCGGCCGCCAGCGGGTGATCAAACGTCGTCAGCGTCTGGTTTACCGCCGCCAGCAGCTTGCCCTCCTCCAGCGCCAGCGCCCAGCGGTCGCCGCGGGCGATCAGCTGCTGGCGAACGGCTTCAACCGTGGTCAGGCCTTGCGGATCGAGCTTCAGGGAGTCGGTGCCGAGCAGTTCGCGCACCTGGGCAAAAAAAAGAACCTTAATCATGGCTATCTTCCACTCTGAAATCGCCGGACTTGCCGCCGCTTTTCGCCAGCAGGCGCACCGGACCTATCACCATATCTTTCTGCACCGCTTTGCACATATCGTAAATCGTCAGCGCGGCGACGGAAGCGGCGGTCAGGGCTTCCATCTCAACGCCGGTTTTCCCGGTCAGACGGCACAGGGATTCGATACGCACCCGGTTATGCTCGGGCTGCGCCTGCAGATTGACTTCGACTTTGCTCAGCATCAGCGGATGGCAAAGCGGAATCAGCTCCCAGGTGCGTTTTGCCGCCTGGATCCCGGCAATGCGCGCGGTGGCAAAGACATCGCCTTTGTGATGGCTACCGTCGATAATCATCGCCAGCGTCGTGGCCTGCATTTCAACATAGGCCTCGGCGCGCGCTTCGCGAACCGTCTCCGCTTTCCCTGAGACATCGACCATGTGCGCTTCGCCGGCGGCGTTAATATGGGTCAACTGCGTCATAAATTACTTCTTAAGATGAGAGATAAAGTTGCACGGGCGCGTGCGCGCATCGAGCTGCGGCGCAATAATATTGTCCCATGCGGTACGACAGGCTTTGGTTGAGCCGGGCATCGCAAAAATCAGCGTGCGGTTCGCCACCCCGGCAACGGCGCGGGACTGCAGGGTCGAGGTACCGATCTCTTCGAAGGAGAGCATGCGGAACACCTCGCCGAAACCTTCCACTTCGCGGTCAAACAGCGGCAGCAGCGCTTCCGGCGCCTGGTCGCCGTCGGTAAAACCGGTGCCGCCGGTAATCAGCACCACCTGCACCTCATCGCCGGCAATCCACGCCGACACCTGGGCGCGAATGGCGTAGCGGTTCTCTTTCACAATCGCCTTATCGACGATGACGTGCCCCGCCTCCTCAGCCGCGTCGCGCAGCCAGTGTCCGGAGGTGTCGTCTTCTTCGCCACGTCGGCTGGAGACGGTGAGAATAGCAATACGGGTCGGGATAAACTCAGCGCTGGCCTGGCTCATCTGATCGCTCCTTAAAATGAATTATCCGCCAATATAGGACAGGTTCTGGGTAATACCGGTGTTGCCCTGATGCAGGAAGTGGGTCTGTTTTTTGTGCGTTAACGCCTCGGATATGCGCGCCTCCAGCGCCGGCTGCTGCTGCTCATCGGCGAGCAGATCGCGCAGATCGACGCCGCCTTCGCCAAACAGGCACAGGTGCAATTTACCCACGGAAGAGACGCGCAGACGGTTACAGGTGGCGCAGAAGTCTTTTTCATAAGGCATAATCAGACCGATTTCCCCGGCATAATCCGGATGGCAAAACACCTGCGCCGGGCCGTCGCTACGCTGGCGGATCTGATGGATCCAGCCGCGACGCAGCAGCTCATCGCGCAGCACCATGCCCGAGATATGATGGCGGCGGAACAGATCGCTGCCTTCGCCGGTTTCCATCAATTCAATAAAACGCAGCTGAATGCGGCGCGGCTGGATCCACGCCAGAAAAGTGTCGAGCTGGTGATGGTTAACGTCGCGCATCAGCACGGTATTGACCTTCACTTTTTCGAAGCCAGCGGCAAATGCGGCATCGATGCCGTCCATCACCTGATGAAACTTGTCCTGGCCGGTGATGGCGTGAAACTGACGCGCATCGAGGCTGTCCACGCTGACGTTAATCGCCGTCAGCCCGGCATCGCGCCAGCTTTCAACGTCGCGCGCCAGCCGGTAGCCGTTGGTGGTGACCGCAATCTGGCGAATAGAAGGGTTTTCCCGCACCGCGGCGATGATGTCGGTAAAATCGCGACGAAGCGAGGGTTCGCCGCCGGTCAGGCGCACCTTTTCCGTCCCCAGGGCGGAGAACGCGCGCGTCACGCGGCGAACTTCATCAACGCTGAGAAAGCCTTTATTGGTGACGGCGCCGGGCTTATAGCCATCGGGGAGACAGTAGGTACAACGAAAGTTGCATACGTCGGTAATTGATAAACGCAGATAGTAAAACTTCCGCGCAAATGCATCGGTAAGCTGTGAAGCCATAGACACCTTTCCAAATACGGGAGACGCGGTCATTTCTTTTCGCGCCCTGGTGGCAACCGAAGTTGTCACGGCCAAAGCACCATATCTTTCGACACAGGCACAGAGGCTAGAGTGTTAGTGGGTTACGCCGAATAGTAGCGCTTTAATAACGGTTATGCTATTTCCAGTTTCGTTATATAATCATGTACATATCGATACGATCGCGTATTTTCGCTACAGAATAGCTAAAAACCACGCTTTTGCATTGATGTCGGTCAGTTTGTCAGATTCAGCCCATCGTCTTTTAGGGGTAGATCGGTTACTGTGAGCCCGATAAATGGTTATAAGGGATTTTTATGCGCAATCGCACTTTCGCCGATCTGGATCGCGTGGTGGCACTCGGCGGCGGGCACGGGCTGGGCCGGGTAATGTCATCCCTCTCTTCGCTCGGTTCACGCCTCACCGGCATCGTCACCACGACCGATAACGGCGGCTCTACGGGGCGCATTCGTCGCGCGGAAGGCGGCATCGCCTGGGGCGATATGCGCAACTGTATTAATCAGCTCATCGCCGAACCCAGCGTGGCCTCGGCGATGTTTGAGTACCGTTTTAGCGGCAACGGCGAGCTTTCCGGGCATAACCTCGGCAATTTGATGCTTAAGGCGCTGGATCACCTGAGCGTACGCCCGCTTGAAGCGATCAATTTGATCAGGAATCTTCTTAAGGTCGACGCGTTTCTGATCCCGATGTCGGAACAACCGGTCGATCTTATGGCCATCGACCATGAAGGGCACGAAGTTTACGGTGAAGTGAATATCGATCAGCTTGCCAGCGTGCCGCGCGAGCTTATGCTCTCCCCGCCGGTGCCCACCACCCGTGAAGCGATAGAAGCCATCGCCGAAGCCGATTTAATCCTGATTGGCCCCGGCAGCTTCTATACCAGCCTGATGCCGATTCTGCTGCTTGATGAGATGGCGAAGGCGCTGCGCCGTACGCCCGCGCCAATGGTGTTTATCGATAACCTCGGCAAAGAGCATAGCCCGGCAGCCAGCCTGACGCTGGCGGACAGGGTCGCCATTATGGAGCAGCAGATTGGTAAACGGGTGATTGACGCGCTGGTTGTCGGCCCGAAAGCCGATATCGCAGGGGTTAAGGATCGGGTCGTCATTCAGACGCCGCTGGACGCCAGCGATGTGCCCTATCGTCACGATCGCCAGCTGTTGCGCCGCGCGCTGGATAAAGCGATTCAGGCCTTAGGTTAATCCTCAACGCGGCCTTATCCTCACGACAAAAACAGGCAGGCTTAAAATCTTAAGGTTGTCTTAAAAAAAAACGGGCAGCATAGCGAACATCTCTTTATGTGGACTTCGCTATGTCGTTATTTTCTTTACGTCGGCCAATGCTTAACCGTACGGTCTATTTGATTCTGTTCGCCTGCTATATTGGCCTGGCGCTGAACATCGCTTTCTATCGCCAGGCGTTTACCCTGCTGCCGGTCAACGGCCTGCATAACTGGCTGGTGTTCCTCAGTATGCCGATAGTGGCTATCAGCGTGATGAATATCATCACCACGCTAGCGTCATTTCTTAAGCTTGACCGCCTCGTTATCAGCCTGTTTATTCTGCTTAGCGCCTCGGCCCAGTATTTTATCTGGACCTTTGGCGTGGTTATCGATCGGGCGATGATCACCAATATTCTCGATACCACTCCCGCCGAAAGCTTTGCGCTACTCTCTGGAAAAATGGTCCTGATCCTGGGACTCTCCGGCATTCTGGCGGTGGTCGTGGCCTGGTGGGTTAAAATCCGCAAACCGGCAACCCTGTGGCGCAGCGTGGCGGTAAGGCTGTTGAGCATCGTGGTTTCAGCGCTGCTGATTATTCTGGTCGCGGCATTTTTCTATAAAGATTACGCCTCGCTGTTTCGCAATAACAAAGAGCTGGTTAAGTCCCTGAGCCCGTCAAACAGCATTGTGGCCGTGAACTCCTGGTATGCGCATAACAGGATGGATAATCTTCCGCTGGTCAAAATTGGCGAAGACGCGGTTCAGAAGCCGGAGATGCGCAGCGGACCGCGGAAAAACCTGACTATCGTGGTGTTAGGCGAAACCTCAAGGGCGGCAAACTTTTCCCTGAACGGCTACGCCCGCGAGACCAACCCGCGCCTGAAACAGGATAATGTTATCTATTTCCCCGACACCACGTCCTGCGGCACCGCGACCGCGGTTTCTGTACCGTGCATGTTCTCTAATATGCCGCGGGCCCACTATGATGAAGAGCTGGCGCACCATCAGGAAGGCGTGCTGGATATCCTGCAGCGCGCGGGAATTCTGGTTCAGTGGAATGATAACGACGGCGGCTGTAAAGGAGCCTGCGACCGGGTACCGCACCAGAACGTCACCGATCTCAAGCTTAGCGGCCAGTGCATCGACGGAGAATGCTACGATGAGGTGCTGTTCCATAACCTGGAGAACTATATCGATAATCTGCAGCAGGACGGGATTATCGTGCTGCACACTATCGGCAGCCACGGCCCAACCTACTACAATCGTTATCCGGCGCAGTTTAAACAGTTTACGCCCACCTGCGACACCAACGAGATTCAGAGCTGCACCCAGCAGCAGCTCACCAATACCTACGATAATACGATTTTGTATGTCGATTATGTGGTCGACAAAGCGATAAAATTACTGCAGTCAAAGCAGGATAAATTTACCACCAGCCTGGTGTATCTCTCGGATCACGGCGAGTCGCTTGGCGAGGATGGGGTGTATTTACACGGGCTACCGTGGTCCATCGCCCCGGAGACGCAAAAACACGTCCCGATGCTGCTGTGGCTGTCAGCGGATTATCAACAGCGCTATGGCGTGTCCAGCCAGTGTTTGCAGCAAAAAGCGAAAACGCAAGCGTATTCGCAGGATAATCTTTTCTCCACCCTGCTCGGTCTGCTCGGGGTCAGCACCCGCGAGTACCAGGCAACAGACGATATTTTAACGCCATGTAGAGAGGCAGGCCGATGAAAATTTTAGTCATTGAAGACGATGCGCTCCTGTTACAAGGGTTAATTCTGGCGATGCAAAGCGAAGGCTACGTTTGCGACGGCGTATCAACCGCCCACGAAGCCGCCCTCTCTCTGGCCAGCAACCACTACAGCCTGGTGGTTCTCGACCTCGGCCTGCCGGATGAAGACGGTCTGCACTTCCTGGCGCGCATGCGACGGGAGAAGTTCAGCCAGCCGGTGCTGATCCTCACCGCCCGCGATACCGTTGATGACCGCATCAGCGGCCTGGATACCGGCGCGGATGACTACCTGGTTAAGCCGTTTGCGCTGGAAGAGCTGAACGCGCGCATTCGCGCCCTGCTGCGTCGTCACAATAATCAGGGCGATAACGAACTGTCCGTCGGCAATCTGCGCCTGAACGTCACCCGGCGGCTGGTCTGGCTCGGCGAGCAGTCCCTGGATTTAACGCCCAAAGAGTACGCTCTGCTTTCACGCCTGATGATGAAAGCGGGCAGCCCGGTGCATCGCGAAATTCTCTACAACGACATTTACAGCTGGGACAACGAACCGGCCACCAATACGCTGGAGGTGCATATCCATAATCTGCGCGATAAAGTCGGCAAATCACGCATCCGCACCGTCCGGGGCTTTGGCTATATGCTGGTTGATAACGCGGAGACCGAATAACGCTATGGCTTTTTTTGTCAGTGAAAACTGGACTATGCGTCATCGGCTGCTGCTGACAATTGGCGCTATTCTGGCCGTTTGTCAGCTCATCAGCGTGTTCTGGCTGTGGCATGAAAGTCAGGAGCAGATTCAGCTGCTGGTCGCCAGCGCCATTGAAGGGCATAACAATCAGAAGCATATAGAGCATGAGGTTCGCGAAGCGGTAGCCAGTCTGCTGATCCCAAGCCTGCTGATTATCGGCCTGGCGCTGTATATCTCCCTGCTGGCGGTGAAAAAAATCACAAAGCCGCTTTCCAGACTGCAGCTCGAGCTGGAAAGCCGCACCCCGGACAATCTGCAGCCTATCACGCTGAAGGAATCGGTTCCTGAAGTCACCGCGGTGACCACCGCGATTAATCAGCTGGTGTCCCGCCTGAATTTAACCCTCGATCGCGAGCGTCTGTTTACCGCCGATGTCGCCCATGAGCTGCGCACGCCGCTGGCCGGGCTGCGTCTGCACCTGGAGCTTCTGGCGAAAGTGCATGGCGTTAGCGTGGACCCGCTAATTCAGCGTCTCGATCAAATGACCAATAGCATTACCCAACTGCTTCAGCTGGCGCGCGTTGGCCAGTCATTCTCCGCCGGAAGCTATCAGCAGGTTGCGCTGAAAGAGGATGTAATCGAACCGCTGCAGAGCGAGCTTGAGACAATGCTGCAGCAGCGCCAGCAGACGCTGGCGATCAACGTCAAGGATGGAGAGGCAATCGTGTCGGGCGACGCCACGCTGGTGCAGGTTATTTTACGTAACCTGGTCGAAAACGCGCATCGTTATAGCCCGACGGGGTCGACGATTAAAGTGTCGATAGCGCCTGGCCCAACGCCCATTCTGGCCGTTGAGGATGAAGGCCCGGGAATTGATGAGGCTAAAAGCGGTGAGTTAAGCAAAGCGTTCGTCCGCATGGACAGCCGCTATGGCGGTATTGGTCTCGGGTTAAGCATCGTCACCCGCATCGCGCAGCTGCACGACGCGCAGTTCTTTTTACATAACCGACAGCCCGGGCCCGGCGTTCGCGCCTGGGTACTCTTCCCTAAAGCTTCGCGTCAGAACGTCAGCACCCACTGATGGAAAAAGGCAACGACGATAACAAACGCGCAGGTGACTGCCAGGTATTCGCGGAAGGTTAATTTTTGCATGGCGCTATCCTCAGTAAAGTGAGGATAGTTTCGCCAAACAAGATTAAGCCAACATTAAGCATCACGGAAAATCGCGACAGAGGGGCAACAAATAACCAAAGCGTTTCGGCCACCTCGTTTTGGCTCATATGTCCGCTTTTCTGTCGGGTGGCGGCTGGCGTCTTACCCGGCCTACGAAAAACACATTCCGTCCATCGCCCGAAGACCCGGTAAGGCCCGGGCGATATTTAGCTGGCAACGCCGCTACGAAGCGGCGATAAACAGCTCGCGCAGCTGGTGAAGCTGGTCGCGAATTTGCGCCGCCTCTTCGAACTCCAGGTTCTGCGCGTGCTGCATCATCTGCCCTTCCAGCTCGTGAATCTTCTGCTGGAGCGCCTTCGGCGTTAGCACGACGACATCCGCCTCAACCGGTGAGCGAGACTTGCCGCGCCCCTTGGTTTTGGTTTTCGCGATATTCTGACCGAGGGCCAGAATGTCGACCACTTTCTTATTCAGACCCTGCGGAACGATACCGTGCTCTTCGTTGTACGCCTGCTGCTTCTCGCGGCGGCGCTCGGTTTCCCCGATCGCTTTCGCCATCGATGGAGTGATTTTATCGCCGTAGAGAATCGCTTTGCCGTTGATATTTCGCGCCGCGCGGCCAATGGTCTGAATCAGCGAGCGTTCAGAGCGCAGGAAGCCTTCTTTATCGGCATCCAGGATCGCCACCAGCGAAACTTCCGGCATATCCAAACCTTCACGCAGCAGGTTGATCCCCACCAGCACGTCAAACTCGCCGAGGCGCAGGTCGCGGATAATCTCCATGCGCTCCACGGTGTCGATGTCCGAGTGCAGGTAACGCACCCGCTCGCCGTGCTCTTCCAGATATTCGGTTAAATCTTCCGCCATGCGTTTGGTCAGCGTCGTGACCAGCACGCGCTCGTTGATCGCGGTGCGGATGCGAATCTCCGAGAGCAGATCGTCGACCTGGGTGCCTACCGGACGCACTTCGATGACCGGATCCAGCAGCCCCGTAGGACGGACGACCTGGTCCACCACCTCGTCGCCGGATTTATCCAGCTCATAGGCTCCCGGCGTCGCCGAAACATAGATGGTTTGCGGCGCCAGGGCCTCAAACTCTTCAAACTTGAGCGGACGGTTATCGAGCGCCGACGGCAGGCGGAAACCGTACTCCACCAGCGTCTCTTTGCGCGCCCGGTCCCCGCGGTACATACCGCCGATCTGCGGGATCGTGACGTGGGACTCATCGATGACCAGCAGACCATCGGCCGGCAGGTAGTCAAACAGCGTCGGCGGCGGTTCGCCCGGCCCGCGGCCCGACAGATAGCGCGAGTAGTTTTCAATCCCCGAGCAGTAGCCCAGCTCGTTCATCATTTCGAGGTCGAACTGCGTACGCTGGCTCAGACGCTGCTCTTCCAGCAGCTTGTTGTTCTCCAGCAATCGCTTACGCCGCTCCGACAGTTCAACTTTAATCTCTTCCATCGCCTGGACGATACGCTCGCGCGGGGTGACGTAGTGGGTTTTGGGATAAACGGTGAAGCGCGGGATCGTCGACTCAATATGACCGGTCAGCGGATCGAACAGCGACAGGCGCTCAACTTCCTCATCGAACAGCTCAACGCGCAGCGCGATATCGTCAGACTCCGCCGGGAAGATATCAATCACCTCGCCGCGCACGCGGAAGGTACCGCGCTGGAAGGCCTGATCGTTGCGGGTGTACTGCAGCTCGGCCAGGCGGCGCAAAATAGCGCGCTGGTCGATAATCATGCCGACCGTCAGATGCAGCATCATTTTCAGATACAGATCCGGATCGCCCAGACCGTAGATAGCGGAGACCGAGGCCACCACCACCACGTCGCGACGCTCCAGCAGCGCTTTGGTCGCCGACAGACGCATCTGTTCAATATGTTCGTTCACCGACGCATCTTTCTCGATGAAGGTGTCCGAGCTTGGCACGTAGGCTTCCGGCTGGTAGTAGTCGTAGTACGAGACGAAATACTCCACCGCGTTCTCCGGGAAGAACTCTTTCATTTCGCCGTATAGCTGCGCCGCCAGGGTTTTGTTTGGCGCCAGCACCATCGTCGGACGCTGCAGGTCAGCAATGACGTTGGCGATGGTAAACGTTTTACCTGAGCCGGTGACCCCGAGCAGAGTTTGATGCGCCAGGCCATCTTCCAGCCCCTCTTCCAGGCGACGAATGGCTTCCGGCTGATCGCCGGAGGGACGGAAAGCAGAATGCAGCTTGAACGGTTTACTCATCAATCAGAACCTGAAGAAGGGTTGAACGGCAGGTGTTTAATTCTACTCGCCGGCTCAGCTTTTGCCAATAAAAAATACTGGATATAAAAACAGTGTCGTATTATCGTAGTCGGACTAATTAGCGCTTTTTACCGCCAACATGGACGAATAAAAACCGCTTTACGGGATAATCGACCACGCTTCAGGGTTATCCCCAAAAAGTATGGCCATTTAACATTTGTCAAGCGAGGGGATGAATGTTTTATGGCAGTCGGTGACACTTTTCTTACAGGCATTGATTTTATTTAAATAATTGATATTTAATAGAATTTAATAAAAGACGGGTTTCGCGCCAATTCGGCCGCAGGCCGCGTACTCTCTAGCTTACCGCAAGTTTTCTAACTCTAATACACAAGGTTATCCACAGGAATAGTGGATAACTGTCTGCAGCCCATGACCCGAGCCACCCGAACAAAACCCGTCGCCCCGGCCAAACCCGCCGCGAAAAAAATTAATTGAATTTTTTTTGCTGTTTATTGGCGAAGAGTGGCTAGATTTTTTGTTATTTTTTGCACCACATTTCAGCGCGCGGGCACCGGGAAAGTGCAAGGTCGGTCCGCTTGTGCCCGGTCGCACCTGTATTGACCAGCAAATACCGAGAGTTCTTTTTCCTGGCAAGAGATTTGCAGAATCTTCTCGTCGCCTGCTATCCCAGGAAAGGAGAAAACGTCTATGTTGAGTCTACGCGCCGTGAACCACTATTACGGAAGCCAGCACACGCTGTGGAATGTTGACCTTGAGCTCAAACCCGGTAAATGCACTTGCGTCATGGGGCGCCAGGGAATGGGGAAAACCACGCTCGTCAACTGTATTACCGGTCATCTACCGGTGGCCAGCGGCACTATCACCTGGCAGGACGGAGGATCGGCGCCCTATGACCTGATGCCGCTCTCCGCGCAGTCGCGCAGCGCCATCGGCATTGGCTATGTACCGCAGGATAAACGGATTTTTTCGCAGCTGAGCGTGGAGGAAAATTTGCACATTGCCCTTGCGGCGGGCGGCGAACCGGCGTCAGCGGTCGCCGGAGAGATTTACGATCTGTTCCCCGAGCTGTACGCTCTGCGCCAAAGTAAAGGGATTACCCTGAGCGCCGACGATCAGTACCAGCTGGCGCTGGCCAGGGCGCTGATAACCCGTCCGCGCCTGCTGATCCTCGACGAACCTTCGCGCGGCGGCGGCCAGCGCTTCCTGCACAAACTCGGGGATTTACTGATGCGCCTGAACCGCGATATTGGCCTGACGGTGCTGATCGCCGAACAGCACCTGCCGTTTATTCGTCGGGTGGCGGATCGTTTCTGTCTGCTGCACTGTGGACGCAGCGTAGCTCAGGGCGACGTTATCCAGCTGGATGCCCCGCTGCTGGCGAAGTGGATGACGCCCGATCCAGCGCGCTGAGGTCGAGATACTGACCGAGATCCTCGCGCTGAGCCGCCTCCGCCAGCCACGGGATCTCGCCAAGAAACGGCGCGGGCAGCACGCGTTTCAGCGTTGCCAGATATTCAGGGTGGCGCCTGGCGGGCGGCTGGATATCGTTGGCTATCCAGCCCGCCAGCTGCAGCCCGGCCTGCAGCACCGCCTGAGCGGTCAGCATGGCATGGTTGATGCACCCCAGCTTAACGCCGACCACTAAAATCACCGGCAGCCGCTCTTCCTCTACCCAATCGGCAAAGGTCAGCGTTTCTGACAGCGGCGTAAACCAGCCCCCCGCCCCTTCCACCAGTAGCCAGTCGGACAGCGCTTCCAGCTCGCGCAGTCCAGCAGAAATCGCGGCGGCGTCAATCGGTCTCCCTTCATCGGCGCTGATAATATGCGGTGACGTCGGTTCAGCAAAGGTGAACGGATTGACCTGCTCGTAGCGCAGCGCCACGCGGCTATTGCGCTGTAAAGCCAGCGCATCCTCATTACGTAATCCCTGGGCCGTATAGTCGCTGCCGGAAGCCACCGGTTTGTAGCCAGCGCTCTTAAATCCCTCGCGATTGGCCGCCTGCAGCAGCGCGCAGCTGGCGACGGTTTTCCCCACCTCGGTGTCGGTGCCGGTAACGAAGAAACGTTTAGTCACGTTCGATAACTCCTGTAAAAAGATGATACGTCAGCGGGCACTGGCCCTGCTGCTGCGGCCAGGCGAGCTGGAGCTGCCGCAGCTTGCCGCGGCTGAGCGGCGCAGGGCTGCGTCCGTGGTGCAGATGGGTCGCGCCAATGCCTTTAAGCGAGCGCATCGCGCTGAGCGCGTCGGGAAACGGCAGCGTGATGGCGTGGACGTGGCCGCTGGCGCGGCGACCGGCCAGCGCCTGACGCACCGCCTGCTCGCTGAGAAAACGGTTGGCGTGCGGCCGCTCATCGATGGCTCGCCAGGCCTGATTGAGCTCAGGTAACGAACCTGACAGCAGCGTACTAAACGCCACGCGGCCGCCGGGCCGCACGACCCGGGACAGCTCATCAATGGCGGTCACGAGATTGCCGCACCACTGAACCGCAAGGTTGCTCCACGCCAGATCAACGCAGCCGTCCGCCAGCGGCAGCGCTTCGATGTCGCCCTCGACGTAGCGGTGCGCGCAGTTTCCGCGGCGGGCCTCCGCCAGCATGTCGACGGAAAGATCCAGCGCCGTCACCCGGCTCCCTGCATCGCGCCAGAAGCGGCTTATGCTGCCGGGGCCGCAGCCCGCGTCCAGCACCTCAGGAAAGGTCTTGATATCGAGCTGTTCCAGCAGCAGAGAGGCGCTAAGACGCTGTAATTCGTCGTGCTGAGCGTAATGTCCCGCCGCGCGGCCAAACGCCGCCGCGACGGCGCGCTTATTCACCGCCGTCATGCAGCACCTCCAGCAGGCGGGCGATATCGGCAGACTCGTGCGCGGCGGTCAGCGTCAGGCGCAGCCGCGCGCTGCCGACGGGGACCGTCGGCGGGCGAATGGCCGTCGCCCAGCAGCCTTCCTCACGCAGACGTGCCGCCAGCCGCAGCGCGCGGGCGTTGTCGCCGACGATCAGCGGTTGGATCGCGCTGCCGGAATCAGTGAGCTCCCCGGGATAGTGGGACATTCCCCGGCGAAAGTCGGCGATATGGCCGGCCAGCGTTTCCCGCCGCTGCTGACCCTCGTCGCTGCGAATCACGGCCAGCGCGGCGCTCAGCGCCACCGCCTGCGCCGGCGGCATGGCGGTGCTGTAAATCAGATGGCGGGCAAACTGCAGCAGATAATCCGCCAGCGCCTCGCTGCACAGCACCGCCGCGCCGCTGACGCCAAACGCTTTACCGAAGGTGACGATAAGCAGATCCGGGCGTACCTGCTGCGCGTAGCAGCTGCCGCGCCCCTCTTCGCCGAGCGCGCCGATACCGTGCGCGTCGTCAACCAGCAGAAGCGCACCGGCCGCCCGCGCCGCCTGATAAACCTCAGCCAGCGGCGCGCTATCGCCGTCCATGCTAAAAATGCCTTCGGTCACCACCAGCTGCTGGCCGGATAGCGGTTTCGCCAGCAAATCGTCGAGATGGCGGCTGTCGTTGTGCTGAAAACGCCGCAGCTGCGCCGGGCTTAGGCTGGCGGCTTCCAGCAGCGAAGCGTGGCTGAGACGGTCGGCGACAATCCGATCCTCTTTGCCCGCCAGCGCGGCAATCACCGCCTGATTCGCGGCAAAGCCGGAAATAAACAGCAGCGCGCGCGGATAGCCCAGCCAGCCGGCCAGCTGCTCCTCCAGCGCGCGGTGCGCCTCGCTATAGCCGCTGACGTGGCCGGAGCCGCCGCTGCCGACGCCGTAGCGATCCGCACCCTGCTGCCAGGCCTTGACGATAGCCGGATGCTGGCTGAGGCCAAGATAATCGTTGCTGGAAAAATTGAGCCAGCGCCGCCCTTCGCGGCTGAGCCAGCGTCCTGCGCCCAGCGTCACCGGCAGGCGACTGCGCAAGGCATCCGCCGCCTGCCGTTCCGCCAGCGCCAGCTCGATGCGGTGCTGCCAGCTCATAGCGCCGCCGCGTTGTAATATTCCTCGGTATCCGGGTTCATCAACGCCTGCTCCAGGCGCTGCTGCTGGGCGTTATCGCCTTCAAGTACCTCGGTCTGCTGCGGATTAATCCCCAGCTTGCGGAACAGCTGCAGGTCTTTGTCCTCTTCCGGGTTTGGCGTGGTCAGCAGCTTGCAGCCGTAGAAAATCGAGTTCGCCCCGGCCATAAAGCACATCGCCTGGGTCTGTTCGTTCATCTGTTCACGACCGGCGGAGAGGCGCACGTGCGAGGTCGGCATCATGATGCGCGCGATGGCGATAGTACGAATAAAATCAAAGGCGTCCACGTCGTCGTTATCCGCCAGCGGCGTGCCTTTGACCTTCACCAGCATGTTAATCGGCACGCTTTCCGGCGGCGTCGGCAGATTGGCCAGCTGTAGCAGCAGCCCGGCGCGGTCTTTGACCGTTTCCCCCAGCCCGACAATACCGCCGGAGCACACTTTAATTCCGGCATCGCGCACTTTATCGAGGGTATCGAGGCGCTCCTGATAGGTGCGGGTGGTGATGATATTGCCGTAGAATTCCGGCGAGGTATCGAGGTTGTGGTTGTAGTAATCCAGACCGGCGCCGGCCAGACGCTGGGCCTGGCTATCGTTGAGCGTGCCAAGGGTCATGCACGCTTCCAGCCCTAGCGCTTTCACCCCTTTCACCATCTGCTCAAGATACGGCATATCGCGATCGTTCGGATTCTTCCACGCCGCCCCCATACAGAAGCGGGTTGAACCGGCTTGTTTCGCCTGTCGCGCCGACTCAAGCACCTGTTCAACCTCCATCAGGCGTTCGGATTCCAGACCGGTTTTATAGCGAGCGCTTTGCGGGCAGTATTTGCAGTCTTCCGGGCAGGCGCCGGTCTTAATCGACAGCAGCGTGCTGACCTGAACCTGGCGCGGGTCGAAGTGCTGGCGATGGATCTGTTGCGCTTCAAACAGCAGTTCCAGAAAGGGTTTATTAAATAACTCAGTAACTTGCGACATTGTCCAGCGGGGGGGGTGAGCCATTAGCCTCTCCAAAGGGTTTTGTTAATTGTTGGTTCGGTTTATACTCGTAAACCTAAATGTTTTCAAAATGGTTTACAAGTCGATTATGACAACGGACGATCTCGCTTTCGATCGGCGCCACATCTGGCACCCTTACACTTCAATGACTTCGCCGCTGCCGGTCTATCCGGTCGTGGCCGCCCACGGCTGTGAGCTGACCCTCGCCGACGGCGGGCAGCTGGTTGACGGCATGTCGTCCTGGTGGGCGGCCATTCATGGCTACAATCACCCGCGCCTGAACGCGGCGATGAAAGCGCAGATTGACCAGATGTCGCACGTCATGTTCGGTGGGATTACCCACCCTTCCGCGGTCGCCCTGTGCCGCCAGCTGGTGGCGATGACCCCGGAAAGCCTCGAATGCGTGTTCCTCGCCGATTCCGGCTCCGTCGCCGTCGAAGTGGCGATGAAAATGGCGCTGCAGTACTGGCAGGCGAAAGGCGACCCGCGCCAGCGCTTTCTCACCTTCCGCAACGGCTATCACGGCGATACCTTCGGCGCGATGTCGGTCTGCGATCCGACGAACTCAATGCACAGCCTGTGGCAGGGCTATCTGCCGGATAACCTCTTCGCCCCGGCGCCGCAGAGCCGCTTCGATGGCGACTGGGATGAGCGGGATATGGTGCCGTTCGCCCGCCTGATGGCCGCCCACCGCCATGAAATCGCCGCGGTGATCCTCGAGCCGATTGTTCAGGGCGCGGGCGGAATGCGGATGTACCACCCCGAGTGGCTCAGGCGGATCCGCAGGATGTGCGATCGCGAGGGCATCCTGCTGATCGCCGATGAGATCGCCACCGGCTTTGGTCGAACCGGTAAGCTGTTCGCCTGCGAGCACGCGGGGATTGCGGCGGATATTCTGTGCCTCGGCAAAGCGCTGACCGGCGGCACCATGACCCTCTCCGCCACCCTCACCACCCGTCAGGTGGCAGAAACTATCAGCGACGGGCAAGCCGGCTGCTTTATGCACGGCCCGACCTTTATGGGCAACCCGCTGGCCTGCGCGGCGGCGACCGAGAGCCTGCGCCTGCTGGAAAGCGGCGAATGGCAGCAGCAGGTGGCAGCCATTGAAGCGCAGCTCAGCGCCGAGCTGGCGCCGGCGCGCGAATCCACGCAGGTTGCCGATGTGCGGGTGCTGGGAGCGATTGGCGTGATCGAGACGCATCGGCCGGTGAATATGGCCGCCCTGCAGCGCTTTTTCGTCGAACAAGGCGTGTGGATCCGCCCGTTCGGTCGCCTGATTTACCTGATGCCGCCGTACATCATTACGCCGGATCAGCTGAGCCGCCTGACGCGGGCGGTAAACGCTGCGGTTCAGGAAGAAACATTTTTTAGCGAATAAGCGACGGTAATGGCGCCTCTCTCGCGCTACACTTTCTGGCTAATCAGCGGATGACTACGAGGAGAGACGATGAAATTAATCAGTCATGATTTACAGGATGGTGAGAAGCTGCCCAATCGTCATGTCTTTAACGGCATGGGCTACGATGGCGATAATATCTCGCCGCATCTGGCGTGGGACGATGTGCCGGCCGGAACCAAAAGCTTTGTGGTGACCTGCTTCGATCCCGATGCGCCAACCGGCTCCGGCTGGTGGCACTGGCTGGTAGCCAATCTTCCGGCCGATACCCGCGTGTTACCGCAGGGAGCCGGCTCCGGACAGGCGGAACTGCCCGAAGAAGCGATTCAGACCCGTACCGATTTTGGCCAGGCCGGATACGGCGGCGCGGCGCCGCCAAAAGGCGAGACCCATCGCTATATCTTTACCGTCCACGCGCTGGACGTCGAAAAAATTGCGGTCGATGAGGGCGCGAGCGGCGCGATGGTCGGCTTTAACGTCCATTTCCACAGCCTCGGCAGCGCGTCGATTACCGCCCTGTTTAGCTAAGCCCCGGATGGCGGCGTAAACGCCTTATCCGGGCTACAGGTGAGTGCGATTAGGTAGCCCGGGTAAGGCGTCAGCCGCAACCCGGGTAAACCAAAACAATCACGACTCCGTCACCGCCTGCACGGCGTTTTTGCGCACCCGCGCAAACCACACCGCCGTCAGCAGCCCGAGCCATACCAGACCGGCGATAAGCGCAATCCGCGTCTCCTCCACCATCCCCAGCACCGCGATGACCAGTCCCATAAACAGCAGCGTCAGCAGCGGCGCCACCGGCCAGAACGGCACCGGGAACGCGATATTGCCGCGCTCTTCAGCGGACAGGCCGCGACGCATCGCAAAGTGGGCCAGCAGGATCATCAGCCAGACCCACACCGTCGCGAAGGCCGCCAGCGAGGCAATCAGCACAAACACCTGCTCCGGCATCAGGTAGTTCAGCACCACCGCCGCCAGCAGCGCTACGCCCATCACCACCACCGTCATCCACGGCACCCCGTTGCTGGCGATGCGCTGGAAGCTCTTCGGCGCCAGCCCCTCTTTCGCCATGCCGTACATCATGCGCCCCGCGCCAAAAATATCGCTGTTAATCGCCGAAATACTGGCGCTGATCACGATGATATTCAGGATGGTGGCCGCCGCCGGAATCCCCAGACCATCAAAAATCAGCACGAACGGACTGCCCCGCTCGCCGAAGCTGTTCCACGGGAAAATCGCCATCAGAATCGCCAGGGTGCAGACATAGAACAGCACGATTCGCAGCGGGATAGTATTGATCGCCTGCGGGATCACCTTCTGCGGATTCTTCGCTTCCGCCGCGGTCACGCCGATAATCTCGACGCCGCCAAAGGCAAACATCACGATACCGAGCGAGGCTATAATCCCCTCCCAGCCGTTAGGGGCAAAGCCGCCGTGGCTCCACAAATTCTCCAGCCCGGTTGCCGGAAAGGCGTTACCGAATCCAAAGAAAATGATGCTGCCGCCCGCCACAATCATGGCAATAATCGCCACCACTTTGATCAGCGACAGCCAGAACTCCATCTCGCCGAAAACGCGCACGCTGCACAGGTTCATGGCGCCGATAAAAAAGATAATGCTCAGCACCCAGATCCAGCGGGGAACATCGGGATACCACAGCCCCATATAGATGCCGAACGCGGTAACGTCCGCGAGGGCGACGATCACCATCTCAAAGGTGTAGGTCCAGCCGGTAATAAAACCCGCCAGCGGGCCAAGATACTGGCGCGCGTAGCTGCTGAAGGAGCCGGAAACGGGGTTGCGTACCGCCATTTCCCCCAGCGCCCGCATCACGATAAACACCGCCGCGCCGCCGATCAGATAGGCCAGCAGTACCGCCGGGCCCGCGGCCTTGATCGCCGATGCCGAGCCGTAGAACAGCCCGGTACCGATGGCGGAGCCGAGGGCGATAAAACGAATGTGCCGGGCATTCAGCCCGCGCAGCAGGTGTGGCTTGTTTTGTTGTTGCATATGCAAGTGTCCTGATAGTTTTTATACGACGACAAATATGCGTGTAGGGTGGCCGGGAGGAAGAGATCCTCCCGGCGCAGGTACAGAGAACAGCGATGGTTTAGCGTTGGTCTCAAAGCACGGCAGGCAGCAGCCGCGTCAGATGACGCGCCGCCAGGAGCGCAATGGCGTTTTCGATGTCCGGGGCGAAGAAGCGGTCCTCGGTGTAATGGGTCACCCGTTCGCGCAGCAGGTGGCGCGCCTCTTCCAGCAGCGGGCTGCTGCTCAGGCCTTCGCGCATATCCAGACCCTGCACGGCGGCCAGCCACTCAACGGCCAGTACGCCGCGGGTATTTTCCGCCATCGCCCACAGGCGGCGGCCGGCGGCCGGGGCCATCGAGACGTGGTCTTCCTGGTTAGCGGAGGTTGGCAGACTGTCCACGCTGTGCGGGTGCGACAGCGCTTTGTTCTCGCTGGCCAGCGCCGCCGCCGTCACCTGGGCAATCATAAACCCGGAGTTGACGCCGCCGTTTTTGACCAGGAAAGGGGGCAGCTGCGACATATGGCTGTCCATCATCAGCGCGATACGGCGCTCCGACAGCGATCCGATTTCGGCAATCGCCAGCGCGATATTATCCGCCGCCATCGCCACCGGTTCGGCGTGGAAGTTACCTCCGGAAATCACGTCGTTCTCGCTGGCGAACACCAGCGGGTTATCGGATACCGCGTTGGCTTCAACCAGCAGCACTTCCGCCGCCTGGCGAAGCTGGGTCAGGCAGGCACCCATCACCTGCGGCTGGCAGCGCAGAGAGTACGGATCCTGCACCTTGGTGCAGTTATGGTGCGACTGGGAAATCGCGCTGTCGTCGGTCAGCAGATGGCGATAGTGCGCCGCGGCGTCAATCTGCCCGCGCTGACCGCGCGCTTCGTGAATGCGCGGATCAAACGGACGACGCGAACCGAGCGCCGCTTCGGTGGTTAACGACCCGCAAACTACCGCGGAAGCGAACAGGTCTTCGGCTTCGAACAGGCCGCGCAGGGCAAACGCCGTCGACGCCTGCGTGCCGTTGAGCAGCGCCAGCCCCTCTTTCGCCGCCAGAGTAATCGGCTCAAGCCCCGCCTGACGCAGCGCTTCCGTCGCCGGCAGCCACTCCCCGCCGCGCACGCGCGCTTTCCCTTCGCCAAGCAGGGTCAAAGACATATGCGCCAGCGGCGCGAGGTCGCCGGAGGCGCCGACCGATCCCTTCGCCGGGATCCACGGCGTCACGCCCGCGTTGACCAGGCCAATCAGCGCCTGAATCACGCTCAGGCGAATGCCGGAAAAGCCGCGCGACAGGCTGTTAATTTTCAGCACCATAATCAGACGCGCGAGGTCATCATCCAGCGGTTCGCCAATCCCCGCCGCGTGCGACAGCACCAGCGATCGCTGAAGGTTTTCCAGATCTTCGGTTGAGATGCGCGTCTGCGCCAGCAGGCCAAAACCGGTGTTGATACCGTAGGCGGTGCGGCCTTCCGCCAGAATCGCGTTGACGCAGGCAACGCTGTCATCAATCGCCGCGAACGCGCTTTCGTCTAGCGTAATGTTCAGCGGCTGGCTGTAGACGTCGCGCAGCTGCGACAGGCTGAGTTGACCCGGAATCAGTGTTAAAGCGTTCATTTAGCGTGCCCCTGCGTTGCTGCCACCATCGGAAGATTCAAACCTTGTTCTGTCGCGCACTCAATCGCGATATCGTAGCCCGCGTCGGCATGACGCATCACGCCGGTCGCCGGGTCGTTGTGCAGGACGCGGGCAATGCGCGCCGCCGCTTCATCGGTACCGTCGCAGACGATAACCATGCCGGAGTGCTGCGAAAAGCCCATCCCGACGCCGCCGCCGTGATGCAGCGACACCCAGGTCGCCCCGCTGGCGGTATTCAGTAAGGCGTTGAGCAGCGGCCAGTCGGAGACGGCGTCGGAACCATCGCGCATCGCTTCCGTCTCGCGGTTCGGGCTGGCAACGGAGCCGGAGTCAAGATGGTCGCGGCCAATGACGATCGGCGCGGAGACCTCGCCGCTGCGGACCATTTCGTTAAACGCCAGCCCCAGCTTCTGCCGCCATTCGAGGCCTACCCAGCAGATACGCGCCGGTAGCCCCTGGAAACTGATACGCTCGCGGGCCATATCCAGCCAGTGATGCAGGTGCTTATCGTCTTTAACGATCTCTTTCACTTTCGCGTCGGTTTTATAGATGTCCTGCGGGTCGCCGGACAGGGCAACCCAGCGGAACGGGCCGATGCCGCGGCAGAATAGCGGGCGGATATAGGCGGGAACGAAGCCTGGGAAAGCAAACGCGTTGCCAACGCCCATCTCCTGGGCCATCTGGCGAATGTTGTTGCCGTAGTCAAACGTCGGCACGCCCATTTCGTGGAATGCCAGCATCGCCTGCACGTGGTCGGCCATTGCGCGTTTCGCCGCCAGGATAGTGCCCTGCGGGTCCGACTCGGCCTTAGCCTGGTACTCTTCCCAGCTCCAGCCTTTCGGCAGATAGCCGTGCAGCGGATCGTGGGCGCTGGTCTGATCGGTCACCATATCCGGGCGCACGCCGCGTTTGACCATTTCCGGTACGATCTCTGCCGCATTGCCGCACAGTGCGATAGAGATTGCCCGGCCCTCGGCGGTGTATTTTTTGATGCGCGCCAGCGCGTCATCCAGCGACGTCGCCTGTTCATCAACGTAGCGGGTACGCAGGCGGAAATCGATGCGGCTCTGCTGGCATTCGATATTCAACGAGCAGGCGCCCGCTAAGGTCGCGGCCAGCGGCTGCGCGCCGCCCATGCCGCCCAGACCGGCGGTCAACACCCAGCGCCCCTTCAGGCTGCCCTGGTAGTGCTGGCGGCCTGCCTCAACGAAGGTTTCATAGGTGCCCTGCACGATGCCCTGGCTGCCAATGTAGATCCAGCTGCCGGCGGTCATCTGGCCGTACATCGCCAGCCCTTTGGCATCCAGCTCGTTAAAGTGTTCCCAGGTTGCCCAGTGCGGCACCAGGTTGGAGTTGGCGATCAGCACCCGCGGCGAGTTTTCATGGGTTTTGAATACGCCCACCGGCTTACCGGACTGGACCAGCAGCGTTTCGTCGCTCTCGAGGTTTTTCAGCGCCTTCACGATAGCGTCATAGCATTCCCAGTTGCGCGCCGCGCGTCCGATGCCGCCATACACCACCAGCTCATGCGGGTTTTCGGCGACATCCGGGTCGAGGTTATTCATGAGCATACGCAGCGGAGCTTCGGTCAGCCAGCTCTTCGCATTTAACGTTGTGCCACGCGGTGCACGTACGTCCTGCTGGCGGTATTTGCTTTGCGACATCGGGGGTTTCTCCTGACAATTAACGTTGTGTACATAGATACATATACTTGTCTATACAAGCATACGCAAGCCAGGATTTAACACAAAAGATACATTTTTGTTATATTGCGTCAGCAATCACGTTTTGCCGACGCGCAGGAAGATCAGGAACCAAAATGGCCCTGCAGACGGTAGCGGCTGCCGGGGAAAATCAGGCGCGCGTGGGAAACGATATGGGTGGTGGACCAGGTGCGGCGGCGGATCAGCAGACACGGGTCGTGCGCGTGAATATGCAGCAGCGCGCACTCCTCCGCCGTTGCCTGCACCGCCTCAACAATGTGCTCCCCTTCGGTCAGAGGGGCGATCAGCGACAGATAGTCGTGGGGCGTGGTCGCGGTATAGTCCTGACGCAGATAGTCCGGCACCACGGCGGCGTTGACGCAGCGGTCCTCAATCTGTACCGGTACCTCATTTTCAAAATGCACCATCAGCGAATGGAAAATCCGCGTACCGGCGGCCACGTTGAGCGCCGCGGCCTGAATCAGATCCGCCTGCGTTTCCTCCAGCAGCACCACCTCGCAGCGGTGCTGATGATGACGAGAGGTAATTTCCTCCGCGATGCTGCGCACTTCAAACAGCGCCAACTGCCCTTTCGGCTCCGCGACAAACGTCCCCACCCCCTGTAATCGCACCAGCCGGCCTTCATCGGTCAGCTCGCGCAGCGCCCGATTGATGGTCATCCGGCTAAAGCCAAACTGCGCCACCAGCTCCGCCTCCGAAGGAATGCGATCGTGTGGACGCCAGACGCCGCTGTGGATCTTTTCGCTAATAGCCTGTTTCACCTTTTCATAGAAAGGCGCAGGCGCGGAACGAGGTTGCGATGAGAACATGGCCGGGCTTCCTTGTGCGAATGGGCGGCGAAACGTCCAGAATATACTGAATCGCTACTGCCACCAATGGGCGATTTGCCGCGCCTCCGCGCTGTGGTCGCGTCCCTGCCAAATCCCGGCGGCCGTCGGTTGTCATAGCTTCATGCGATTTCTCCTCGCACCACGCGCTGCCAGAGCGGGCTGCGCCCCGGCTCGTAAACCATCTCAACCGGATGCTCCGCGTCCCAGATAGCAAAATCAGCAACGAAGCCCGGCGCCAGCTGACCGTGGCTCGCCTGGCGGCCCAGCGCCTGAGCCGCATGACGGGTTACGCCTGCCCACGCCTCCTCCGGCGTTAAGCCAAATTTCACGCAGGCCATATTCATCGCCAGATGCAGGCTGGCGAAGGGGCTGGTGCCGGGGTTGTAGTCCGTCGCCACCGCCATCGGAACCTGATATTCGCGCAGCAGTTCAACCGGCGGCCTGCGGGTTTCGTTAAGGAAATAGAACGCGCCGGGCAGGAGCACCGCCACGGTGCCGCTGCGGCTCATCGCCGCCACGCCCTCTGGGGTCAGGTATTCAATATGGTCGGCGGACAGGCCTTTATAGCGGCTCACTAATTCGGCGCCGCCCAGCGAAGAGAGCTGCTCAACGTGACCTTTTACCGGGATACCTAATGCCTGGGCCGTGCTGTAAACCCGTTCAGTTTGCGCGGGGGTAAAGCCGACGTTTTCGCAGAAGGCATCGACGCTTTCAAATAGCCCCTCTTCCCACAGCGTGGGCAGAATGGTTTCGCATACCAGATTGATATAGCCTTCCGGGTCGCCTTTATATTCCGGCGGCGTGGCGTGGGCGGAGAGTAGAGTGGGGGAAATCTCAACGGTATGCGTTGCGGCAAGCTGTTGTACAACCCGCAGCATTTTACGTTCGTTTGCGAGATCCAGCCCGTAGCCGGACTTGATCTCCAGGGTGGTGACCCCTTCGCGCAGCAGACGAGCCAGCCGCTGCCGGGCCAGCGCCAGCAGCTCCGTTTCGCTGCTTTCCCGGGTGGCGCGCACGGTCGCGTTAATGCCGCCGCCGTTGGCGCTAATGGTCTGGTAGGAGACGCCGTTGAGGCGCTGCTCCCACTCCTGCGCCCGGCTGCCGCCGAAGACCAGGTGCGTGTGGCAATCAATCAGCCCCGGCGTGAGCAGCCTGCCGCCGAGGTCAATACTCTGCCCTGCGGGCGCCTCGCTTTCGGGCACAATGGCTTCAATGCGTCCATCGCGCACCAGCAGCGCATGATGCTCCACGAGTCCATACGGCTGAGAGAAACGCGGATCGAGCGTGGCCAGACGGACGTTTCGCCAGATTAGGCGTTCGGAAGGTGTGTGTGTCATAGCGGTCAACTTGTCATGGGTTGTATAGACATTTATTTTGATTCCGCGAGAAATGTCAACTCAGCCCCCGGCAAATGTTATCTATTTGTGATCAAAAGCGGCACGTTTCCGGCTCTTATTATGTAAAGAAGCAACTTTTTTGCGCTACGTCTTCCCGTTTCGCTTAAGTTGGTATAAAACAGCAGGCTTTAAAGGACCTATACCCTTAATTTATTCTTGCCCGGAGCAACATGAACACATATTCCGTTTCCCGCCTGGCGCTGGCGCTGGCCTTTGGCGTGACGTTGTCCGCCTGTAGTTCGACGCCTGCCGACCAACAGCCCTCAACGCAAACAGCGCCGGGCACGGCCTCTCGTCCAGTTTTAACCGCCGATGAGGCGAAAAACTTCTTACCGGCGAGCTATTTCCAGTCCCTCGATCCTAACGCCGCTGCGTGGAGCCCGTCCGCCATCAGCCTCCCGGCGCAGCCGGATTTTGTCGTGGGTCCTGCGGGTACCCAGGGGGTAACCCACACCACGATTCAGGCCGCGGTGGATGCAGCGATTACCCGCCACTCCAATCGTCGTCAGTTTATCGCCATCATGCCGGGTGAATATGCGGGCACCGTATACGTTCCGGCGGCGCCTGGCGCGCTGACCCTGTACGGCACCGGTGAGAAGCCGATTGATGTAAAAATCAGCGCAGCGATTGATTCAGAAATGGATCCGGTCTCCTGGCGTCACCAGGTTAATCCGGGCGGCAAATATATGCCGGGCAAACCGGCCTGGTATATGTACGACAGCTGCCAGAGCAGACGTGCCGCCACCGTTGGCGTGATGTGCTCAGCGGTATTCTGGTCGCAGAATAACGATCTCCAGCTACAGAACCTGACTATCGCCAACAACCTCGGCGACAGCGTAGACGCGGGCACCCATCAGGCCGTGGCGCTGCGTAGCGATGGCGATCGGGTACAGATTAACAAGGTGAATATCCTCGGTCGCCAGAACACCTTTTTCGTGACCAACAGCGGCGTACAAAACCGCCTGCAGGATAACCGTCAGACCCGAACCCTGGTCAGCAACAGCTATATTGAAGGCGACGTCGATATCGTTTCCGGTCGTGGGGCGGTCGTGTTCGACAATACCGACTTCCGTGTGGTCAATTCGCGCACCCAGAAAGAGGGCTACGTCTTTGCGCCAGCGACCCTGAAGAGCGTGACCTACGGCTTCCTGGCGATCAACAGCCGCTTTACCGCTTCCGGCGATAACGTCGCGCAGCTGGGCCGCTCTCTGGACGTTGACGGCAACACCAATGGCCAGGTCGTTATTCGCGATAGCGTCATTAATGAAGGCTTTAATATTGCCAAACCGTGGGCTGATGCCGTCGGTTCAAACCGTCCGTTTAGCGGCAACACCGGTACTGCGGATGCCAAAGGCAACCCGCAGCGTAACCTGAATGACGCTAACTTCAACCGCATGTGGGAATACAACAACCGCGGCGTGGGAAGCTTTGTCGTCGCTGAACCGAAGCAGTAACGCTTACGCCAAAAGGGGGAAGCTATTCCCCCTTTGTCTCTTTCTCTTCCCGCTGTGCCCTTCCCGCTTCTTCACCGCTATCCCCTCATCCTGTAGGTTATCCCTGTACAGACGCCGTCCTGTACAACTTTTTCACATTACCTTTACAAAAAATAACTATACAAAGCAATATGTTATAAGTAAATGTTAAAAAAACCAACTAAATGTACAAAATTAATTCGGAAAAATTGTACATCCTGAAGATCGTGACTATAGTTATTACGTAAGTTTTAAATTCTGCATTACAGCATTCTTATGATTTAAAAAAATGCACACCATTTCCTTTGAAATGGTGAAGAACCGTAGAGCAAAGATGATTTTTATCCCGCATCTTTGTTTGTTGATTTATTGTCTAACATAACCCGAGATATACCATGCAGATTAAAAATACTATTCCTGCAGAGTTTATTTCTAACTCTGCTTTGCTGAAAAATATCGAACACATGGTGCAGACCCAGACGGAGAGCGAAGCCGTTAGCCATGAGCGTTTAATCGTTGAGGTTCAGCGGCGCCTGAATCTTGAGAAAAATGAAATACTCGCCGATTTATATATCCAAACGCTGCATGTGCTACGTGGTAAAAACCATCACTAAGCATGATATGTGATTTGTTAAATTAAGCCATTATTAACACTTCTACCTCGGAGGACAAATGAATAACGACAAGCAAGGTCACTTTTTTAATCATTACGATCTTTGGATTAACAATAACCTTCTTCGTCAAGGATTACAGCTTGTACTCGATTCATTATCACCAGGCTGTTTTCATGGAAAATATGTCTTTTTCACCAGCGATAACTATTATGCGGTGCTTAATCATCATTACGATCGCAAAAGAGTTCGTTTTGTCCTGCTCACCGACGGTAATGATTTGAACTTCCTGAGCGAAATACCAATGTACAGAATCCCGGCGCGCTCAACGCCCGCTGAGATAAAATCGTTTATTCTCCGCCCCACCTTGTTCGGTAAGAAGCCGGACCGGGAATCTGAAAGTATCGTTTTTACCAATCGCGAAAAAGAAGTGATTCGCCTGATGAACGATGGTGAAGCGATGGCAAATATAGGGAAGTCGCTGAATTTACATATTAAAACAATTTATCAAATTCGCCTGACCTTAATCAAAAAGCTCGGCTGCTCGGGTCGGACAGATTTTTTTAATATTAGCCGCAGCGAAACGTTTAAAGCCTGGACCCAGCTCAATTTCTGATAATTTACCTGCCAGCGCATGTTGCCATGCTTCAGGAAGACAAGCGGCGGAATAACATCTCTAAAAATGTTCCGCTGCTAACCCTCTAAGACGCTTACTCTCCGTGAAACTCAATGGTGAAGCCCTGGCTTTGCCAGTGGCTAAGTAATTCTGCCTGCAAGGGGGTCAGCGCGCGGCCGGTCCAGACAAAAATATGCTGACCAGGAAACAGTTCCGGGCGAGGAGAATCTAGCGGCTCCGCCAGCACGTTGACGTGCCAGGCGCGCTGCGATAAACGCCACGCTTCCAGCCACAGACGGGTACGGTCTTCATTACCCCACCCCACCAACAGCGTCTCTTTCCCCACCTTTTTGCGCGATTCCGCAAGAATGGACGCTACGCAATCAATCAGGATACCGTCCAGCATACTGATAATCGCCATGGAGGTATTCGGATCGAGATTGAGCTTACTGCGGACGGGGACAAAGAGCCGGTCAATCAGTTTATCTACGGGATATTCATGGCTGAGGGACATGATGCGGGTGCGTAATTTTGAGGGCTGGACACCTCGCAGAAGCGTCATCATCTCTTCCTGGAGCAGGACGGCAGCGTCTTGCGTTTCAGGTTGATGGCCTTCCAGAAGCGCCTTAACCTTGCCCACGGAGACCCCGCGATCGATCCAGCGTTTGATTTCCTCAATGCGCTGAACGTCCTCCTCGTCAAACTGGCGGTGGCCTCCCTCGCTTCTCTGCGGCTTTAGCAAACCATATCTTCGCTGCCATGCACGCAAAGTCACGGGGTTGATTCCGCAACGTTCGGCAACCTCACCGATGCTGTAATATGCCATTAGCGCCCTCTAACCTGATAATACTTTACCGACTAAATTAACGAATTTAGCCTGGTTGTACAATTAACTTTTCTTGTACAGCTAAAATAAACAGGTCGGGCGCCGATATACCGGGCAAAAAACAGGGCTTATTTTACCGTTATACACCGCTTTTTAACCGACACGCTGCGCTGAGCCGGAGTCAAAATTTAAAGAAGCTCACACGCTATTTTTTTCTCTGGCCATGCTACCGGCGGAATGCCTCCCAGACACGGACTGGCAAATAAATTTCCCTGGAAATGCGTAATCCCCGCTGACTCCAGCCACATCCACTCCTCCGCCTGCTCGATACCCACCGCAGAAATGGCGATTTCCAGGGAGTGACAGCATTTAATAATCGCCTGAACGATTGCCTGTTTTGGGCCGTGCTTATGGATATCTTTGACCAGTTGGCGATTAATCTTGATGCGGTCCGGCTGAAACTGAGCCAGCAGCAACAGCCCGGCAAACCCGGCGCCAAAATGATCGATAGCCACGCGAATTCCCGCAGACTTGAGCTTACGCACGGAATCGGTGAATTCATCAAGACGGGAAATGGCTTCGCTTTCGGTAAATTCCACAATAATTTGCTCAGGGATCAAACCGCTGGCTTCAATTTCCGCTAACAGAAATTCGACAGCGTTGGGAACATTCACCAGCGTCATGGGCAGCAGATTAATCGACAACGTGCGTCCACGGAGGTGCAAAAGTCCCGCCATGGCGAAGGCAATGCGCTTGCTGTGGAGATCCGTCCAGTAGATTTCCTCTCGCGAAAGTCCGTCAAAATAGACCGCTGGCGAATCACCGGAAGTCGTGCGCAGCAGCGCTTCGTAGGAGACGACCTCTTTGGCAAACGGATCGATGACCGGCTGAAAAGCAAAGCTGCATTCGGCCTCTTGCAGCGGAGTTTCAGGGTAGCAGGCAGCGTCTTCTATCACAAACTCCCAGCTTTCAGCCGCAGGAATTTCGTAATAGTTTTCCTTTTCCGTGGCTTCGACGAAGGTACGGAAAAAATGGAGCGCTCTGTCGTCATAGGTGAGCTGATATTTTGTGGTCCCTTTATCCAGCACAGCCTGCAGCACTTCATCGCGGTCAAACTCTCGTAAATCAAAGAGTTCCATGCCAATTTTACCAAAGCGCCGCATCGGTCCATGATCCCTGAGCAGCTCCACGAGGTTATGGTGCCGCGGGTCTGCGCAGATACGGCGGTAAATTTCCTCGACCTTCTCTTCAGGTCCTTCTAATAGCTGAAAAAAGTGGGTGCCGTTAAAAAGCAGAATACCCGACACGTTTTCCTGACTATTCTTGACATTTGCTTCAGCAACCATGCTTTCGAGCGATTTAATTGACACGTTGTCGCAGATATGGCTGCGATAAATGATGGTAGTGAGCATGAAGTTTCCGACAGAAGAGATGAAAGCCAATAAGATATTACAGTAGCAGGTCTACCCGCATAAGTCCTGTAAAAGAGCCCGAGTCATTAACAAATAAATCACATTAACACCCTCTTTTCGCTGGCGTTCTTGCCTTCCTGCATACCTGTACAACTCGTACATCTCCACTCGATGTTTACCTTAAGATTTGTACAATTTTAAAACCATATAAATCAATATGTTACGAAAAACATTAAGAAAATTAACATATTTTTTCCATTTTCTATGTACAAGTTGATAAACATTGTATAACTTTAATCGCAACTTCACTGATAATTGAACTGACAGGAGCACATATGCAGCAGAACGGTTACATTCCTGACACGGCTAACGCTATTGCCCACTACTTCAATAAAGCGTCGTTACCTTCGCAGCAGGAGACGTTAGGGCAGATTGTAATGGATATCCTTAATGAAGGACGCAACCTGAATCGCAAATCCCTGTGTACGAAACTGCTGGGTCGCCTTGAAGTGGCTTCAGAACCTGAAGAAGAAAACCATTATCAAACGTTGATTGGTCTCTTGTTTGAGCATCAGTGATAAAAGTGGCTTCAGCTATCTGGTGATTTAAGTCGTTACTGAATGAGGAAATATAAGGGATGGGCCAGTATCTGACACGGATTACCGGCTTGCTACTAAATTCCCAGTCAAGGAGATGACAATGATCAGAGATACCGTTATGAATCGCAATGATTATGATCCACTAACCGATTTATTGATTGGAGAGGCTGTCCTCTCTCTACTCAAAAATAAGGGGCCTATTAGTAAACAAGCACTGATCGGGAAACTCCAGGCCATGCAGGCTGGGGAACAGGATAAAAAGCGGCGGAATGCAATTGGGCGTATTATCGATGAAATCAGTAATATGGTAGCTCGCCGTGGAAAAAACAATACCGTGGGTACTTCAGGCGCTAAGCATAATTGGGATGAGCCGAATTCGTTATTAGGTTCCCCTCAGCAGCCAGGTACGAATAAAATACACTGACCACTACTGGTCTAATGTTTAACTTACAAAGTAGAGAATATGATGAGACAGACTATGCATCAGCAACCGGATATTTACGCAGGCCTGAACGATACCGCACTCTCTGAATATTTCCGCAACGCAGGCGACAGACTGATCGATGAATCAGCGGTGATGTCGCTGGCTATCAGCAGCATCCTTGAGTCTGAGGGTCATCTCAGCAACAAGGCGATTATTTTGTGGTTAATTACGGCGCTGGAAACCACCAGCGATGTCGTAACTGCAGACGTTATCCGCAAAACCCTGGAAATCGTCGTCAGCTACACCATGGATGATATCTGATTTATTAACCGGCTGTAATTAAACAGGGAAGTCACATATCGCTAAGCGAATGGTTATATTATTACAGAAGCCGTGGATATACTTTAAATCCAGGCGCGGTATCTCTCTTTTTAAAACGCTGCCCCTATTGTCAGATGAATAATCAGGACGGGGCAGGTTTTCCAAAAAGATAATCTTTGTCTGCAATATAACCCGGCAATGAATGCCATTAATCCCCTGCAAAATATTTCCCGTATTGCTGAGCTAAAACATCGCAGCCAGGCGGCGAATTCCCTCGGTCAAAACCGCTGGGGGATGGTTTGCAAAACCGAATAAAACTCCTTCGCGCGACATCGGCCGCTGACAATAGCGCTCAAACGTCTGCACGCCGAAACCTGGCTGGCGCGCCTTAGCGACGACCTCTTCTGCCTTTAAACCCGCTGATAGCCAGCAGACTATGTGAATACCCGAATCCGTTGGATGTACGACCATGCGCCCGGCAAAGTAGCGTGCAATCGCCGCCTCCAGCGCGCTTTTACGCTCAAAACAGGCTTTGCGAATACGACGGACGTGGCTGGCATAGTGCCCCTCGCTGATGAAACGAGCCAGGACGGCCTGTTCGAGATATCCACTACAGAGATCGGTGTAATATTTCGTCATGGCAAACTGTTCACGCAAATGCTCGGGGACCACTAAAAAGCCCAGCCGGAACTCCGGATACATCATCTTAGAAAATGTGCCCGCGTAGATGACGCGCTGATGATTATCTAACCCCTGCAACGCCTGCAGAGAGCGGGCGGCATAGCGGAATTCGCTATTGTAATCGTCTTCAAATATCCACGCCCGATGGGCTTCCGCCCATTCCAGTAAGGCGAGCCTTCTGGGCAGGCTAAGCGTTCCACTGAGCGGGAACTGGTGCGACGGCGCGGTATAGACCAGCTTAGCTTGCGGGTAATGGCGAATGCCATCCTGAATATCCATGCCCTCCTCGTCAACCCGAACGGGCCGGACCACCGCTCCCCTGGCGGCGAATGCGCCGCGGGCGCCGTTGTATCCGGGATCGTCGAGCCAGACCTCATCGCCCTTTTCCAGTAAAGCCTGAGCGGTGATGGAAAGCGCTTGCTGAATACCGTTGACAATGATCACCCGATCTTCGTGGCAATTGACGCCGCGCGTCGCCTGAATATAGCGACTAATCGCCTGGCGTAGAGGTTGATATCCATAGGGCGTGGCGTGCGCTCCCAGCTCACGACGCGATTGCCGCCAGACGCGCCCCAGCAGCCGCCCCCATAAAGCATGAGGGAAGAGATCGGTACAGCCGATACCGACGGCAAAAACCTGACGCATTTCGCCGCTGTCCTCTCTTTCTGACCATGATGACACCAGTGCGGCGACCTCAGGATTAAGCGGCCCTGCGGCGGCTATTGCCGTTTCGGGCGGCGTCGACGCGTCATACTCGCTAATGAGGTTATCCGGGATATGCTCGCAGACAAAGGTGCCCGCCCCCTTGCGAGTGACCAGGTACCCCTCATCCATCAGGCGGTCAAAACCGGCAATAACCGAGTTTCGCGAGATCGCCATCATCTCAGCCAGCGCCCGGCTGGAGGGGATTTTTGAACCCGCCGACAATCGGCCATCCAGAATCGCCTGACGCAGGGCGTGGTAGACCTGATCTTTAATCACGCCGCGGGCTAATAACAGTTCCTGAAACAGAGGGGCAATGGGTTTTGGCATGAGCGGCAGCGGGCATCGACGGCATAAAAGTGGATCCTATAAATATACAGAAAGTGTCACTTTTTAGGAACCAGAACAGCACCTACCATAGCGCCAGGTCAAACCATCCGGTTGATAAAAATAAGGAACAGCCATGAATAGCAACAAAACCGACGTTAACCTCGCGCAGGTAACCCTCCACCCCGCGGCTGAAAGCGACTTTGCCCAGTGGCTGCCGCTGTGGAAAAGCTACCAGACGTTTTATCGCGTCGACATCCCGGAAACCATCACGCAGCTCACCTGGAAGCGCTTTTTCCATCCCGCCGAACCGATGTTCTGCGCAGTGGCAAAACAGGAAGGCAGGATAGTGGGTTTCGTACATTATCTCTTCCACCGCTCCACCTGGGCCGAAAGCGACTACTGCTATCTGGAGGACCTCTTCGTTGACCCGGCCGTTCGCGGTCAGCATATCGGCAAACAGCTGATTGAGTATGTTCAGCTGCAGGCGCGCAAACGTCACGCAGCCAGCCTGTACTGGCACACGCATGAGACCAACCTTCGGGGCCAGCGTCTGTATAACTGGGTCGCGGAGAAAAGCGGCATGATTGAGTATCGTATGCGGGTGAAGTAGCCCCTGCGCAGGCGTAAAAAAACCTCGCCGCGGCGAGGTTTCGTCACTGACAGAGAACTTAGCGAGCGTTGACCACGACCCACATCGGGCCCTGGCCTACGGCATAGCGCCCTTTTTCCTGGAGCAGTCCCTGCTCGCCTTTGATTTCATACACCGCGATATGATGCGATTTCTGACCGGCGGCGATCAGATATTTGCCGCTATGATCGAGGTTAAAGCCGCGCGGCTGGGTCTCGGTATTCTGATAGCCTTCGATGGACAGCACGCTGCCGTCTTCCGAGACGCTGAAGATAGTGATAATGCTGGCGGTACGATCGCAGGCGTAGAGATGACGGCCATCCGGGGTCAGATGGATATCCGCCGCCCAGCGCACGCCGGCAAAATCAGTCGGCATCATGTCCAGCGTCTGCACGCATTCGATTTTTCCGTACGGATCTTTCAGCTCCCAGACGTCAACGGAGCTGTTCAGTTCGTTGACGCAGTAGCCGTATTGCTGATTCGGATGGAAAACCATGTGACGCGGGCCCGCGCCTTCAACGGTGGTCACTTCAGCCGGCTCCTGCTCTGCGAGGAAACCGTCGTCGCTCAGGGTAAACAGGCAGATACGATCCTGCTTCAGCGCCGGTACCCACAGGGTGCGATTATCCGGAGAGATATTTGCCGAGTGGCAGCCTTCCAGACCTTCAACCACCGCCACCGCTTCTCGCGGCAGGCCGTCCACCAGCGGCGTAACGCTCACGCAGCCCGCGTTATAGGAAGCGCTGAACACAAAGCGCCCCTGACGATCGGTAGAAATATGCGTTGGGCTACCCGGCAGCGCGGCTTCACCGGCGAAAGTCAGGGCGCCATTATCGGGCGCAATGCGGTAGGCCAGTACGCGAAACTCCGGACGCACGCCGACGTAGAGAAACTCTTTGTTCGGGCTCACCACCATCGGCTGCACCTGGCCCGGGGCATCAACAACCTGCACCAGGGTCAGTTTCCCCTCAAGATCCAGATCCCAGACGTGAATCTGCTG
This sequence comes from Klebsiella sp. RCJ4, assembly GCF_009025755.1. Taxonomy (NCBI): domain Bacteria; kingdom Pseudomonadati; phylum Pseudomonadota; class Gammaproteobacteria; order Enterobacterales; family Enterobacteriaceae; genus Klebsiella; species Klebsiella sp. RCJ4. The sequence goes on along the minus strand of NZ_WCIN01000001.1, from coordinate 16,754 downwards.
GCTTTCCGGGCTGGCGGTATAAACGGTTTGTTTCATGAATACTCCTTCCTCACTGCACGTGGAAATTTCATTTTTCAGACTAACGACACCCTGAAAAACACAATATGCATACACAACGCTCTGCAGGTTGCCTCCTGGCAGCCTGAAAGATCAAGTGTATCGGCTCTTTAGCGGTAGATGCTGAAAAGTTTGCCGGAATGGCACAGCGGTGTACCATCATAGCCTGCTAACTTTTCATCATTAACCGGAAACAACCCATGACCTCACGCGTGATTGCCCTCGATTTAGACGGCACGCTCTTAACCGGCAAAAAGACCATCCTCCCCGCCTCGCTCGATGCGCTGGCTCGCGCCAAAGACGCGGGATATCAGATCATCGTCGTCACCGGCCGACATCACGTCGCTATCCATCCTTTTTATCAGGCGCTGGCGCTGGATACACCTGCAATTTGCTGCAATGGCACTTATTTGTATGATTATCATGCAAAAAAGGTGCTTGAATCCGACCCGATGCCGGTAGATAAAGCCCTGAGCCTGACGGAAATGCTGAACGAGCATGATATTCACGGCCTGATGTACGTCGATGACGCCATGCTGTACGAGCAGCCGACCGGGCACGTTATCCGCACCGCCAGCTGGGCGCAGTCGCTGCCCGTCGAGCAGCGTCCGGTATTCACTCAGGTCGATTCTCTGGCGCAGGCGGCCCGCGAAGTTAACGCCGTGTGGAAATTCGCCCTGACCGATGAAGATACCGCCAAACTGCAGCGCTTTGCCCAACACGTTGGCCAGACGCTGGGTCTGGAGTGCGAATGGTCGTGGCACGATCAGGTGGACATTGCCCGGGAAGGCAACAGCAAAGGCAAACGCCTGGCGCAGTGGGTCGCGTCGCAGGGCCTGTCGATGCAGGATGTTATCGCCTTCGGCGACAACTATAACGACCTCAGCATGCTGGAAGCCGCCGGTACCGGCGTGGCGATGGGCAACGCGGTGGAGGAGGTCAAAGCGCGCGCCAACGTGGTGATCGGTGAAAACGAAACCACCAGCATCGCCGACTACATCTATCGCCACCTGCTGTAATCAGGCGGCTATCGACACGCTTTTTATCTGCGCATACAGCCGCTGGCCCGGGGTCACCCCCAGCTCATCGCGCGCCCAGGGGCTGATGCGCGCCCACAGGGTACGGCCGCTTATCTCCAGCCTGACCTCAACCTGCCCATGACTTTCAATACACTGCATGACCTGCGCGGGTAAAATATTGCGGATACTGGTTTGCTGAGCGGGCTGCAGTACCAGAGAAACGTCCGAGGCCTGAATGCGGATCCGCGCGCTTTCGCCCTGCGGCCTGTCAAGACGGTTAACCCATATCTGCCGATCCCCCAGCGCCAGCGCGGTCATGGCATACTGCGGATGCTGAGCGGCAACGGTCACGTTCAGGATCGTGCTTTGCTGCTCCTGGGGAAGCCAGGGGTGCATCACGCTGCTGCTCCACACCTCTTCCAGACAGCCAAAGGCTTTCACTTTCCCCTCTTCCAGCACCAGCACGTTATCCGCCAGATGCTGGATTTCATCCAGAGAGTGGCTGACGTACAGCATCGGGATCTTGATTTCACGCGCCAGACGCTGCAGATAGGGCAACAGCTCGCGCTTGCGCGGAATATCCAGCGATGCCAGCGGCTCGTCCAGCAGCAGCAGCTCCGGCGCGGTAAGCAGCGCCCGGCCAATCGCCACCCGCTGCTTCTCCCCACCGGAGAGGCCGCCCGGCAGGCGGTCAAGCAGCGGCGCAATGCCGAGCAGCGCCACCAGCTTGTCAAACTGCGCCGCCATAGACTTCGCCATGCCATATTGCAGATTGCCGCGCACTTTATAGTGCGGAAACAGGCGCGCGTCCTGAAAAACGTAGCCAATGCGGCGCTTTTCCGGCGCCAGGCAGATACCTTTATCAACGTCGTTCAGCACTCTGCCGTTGAGGACGATGCGCCCCTGCTGCGGGCGCGTCAGGCCGCTAATGGCGTTAATCAGCGAGGTTTTACCCGCGCCGGAGACGCCGAACACTGCCGTAATGCCGCTGGCGGGAAGCGTCTCGCAAATTTGCAGACAGTGGGTACCCAGCGTCTGGGTAAAATCGAGCTCAAGCATGTTTATTTCCCCATCCGCTGACGGCTGAGGCGGGCCAGCCATTCGGAAATCAGCAGCGATACCAGCGCCAGCGCAATCGAAATCAAGCATAAACGCGCGGCCGCGCCTTCTCCCCCGGGGGTCTGGATCAGGGTATACATGGCCGAAGGGATGGTGCGCGTTTCGCCGGGAATATTGGAAACAAACGTGATGGTGGCGCCAAATTCGCCCAGCGAGCGGGCGAAAGCCAGCACGGTGCCAACGATAATGCCGGGTAGCGTCAACGGTAATGTAATAGTGAAAAACACCCGCCAGCGGCCAGCGCCGAGGGTACGCGCCGCCTGCTCGAGCTTAATGTCCACCCCTTCCAGCGCGAGGCGAATGGCCCGCACCATCAGCGGAAAGGACATCACCGCCGCCGCCAGTACCGCGCCGCGCCAGCTAAACGCGAAGCTCAGACCAAACCAGTCATACAGCCAGCTGCCGATAAAACCGCGTCGCCCCATCGCGATCAGCAAGAGATACCCTACCACCACCGGTGGCAGTACCAGCGGCAGGTGGAGAATGCTATCGAGCAGCGCTTTACCGGGAAAATCTCGTCGCACCAGCAGCCAGGAGAAAAAGATGCCAAAAGGCAAGCTCAGTACCACCGCCAGGGAGGAGACTTTCAGGCTCAGCAGTACCGCCTGCCATTCAGGATCGCTTAAGAACATTAGTGGGTAGTAAATCCGTAACGTTTAAAGATAGCGGACGCTTCCGGCCCTTTTAAATAGTCATAAAACGCGCTGACCGTGGCATTTTTATGGCCGTCGACGATTGCCAGCGGATATTCCACTTTCTTATGCGAATCTTCCGGGAAGGTACCGACAACTTTTACTCCCTTGCTGGCGACCGCATCGGAGCCGTAAACGATCCCCAGCGGCGCTTCGCTGCGTTCAACCAGGGCCAGCGCGCCGCGCACGTCTTCTGCCGGCGCCAGCTTCGGCGACAGGGTTTCCCAAGCTCCCAGCTTTTGCAGCGCCTCTTTCGCATAGATGCCAGCCGGCACGTGTTCCGGGTCACCTACGGCCAGGCGGCCGCCCTTCAGCAGGCTGGTCCAGTCGGTTTTATCACTGATGTTTATCTCGCCCTGCGCGCTGGCTTTTGGCGCCACGACAACCAGGCTGTTACCGAGAAGGGTCGCGCGCGAGGCGGTATCAATGCTCTTTTTCTCGACCGCGTAATCCATCCATTTTTGATCGGCGGAGATAAACAGATCCGCCGGCGCCCCCGCTTCAATCTGCCGTGCCAGGGTCGATGAAGAGGCAAATGAAGAAACCACCTCCACGCCCTTCTCTTTTTTATACTCTTTGGCGATATCCTGCATGGCGTTGGTGAGCGATGCCGCGGCAAAAACCGTCACTTTGCCCTCTTCCGCCAGCGCGTGGCCCGCAATGGAGAGCGTTAACGTTGCTCCGGCAAAAAAGCGTAACCATTGACCTGTCATCTGAATCTCCCGTCAGTTCGTTATGTAGTAGACAATATAACGATAGCGCCAGGTTTTTCCCAGCGAAAATTAGGGGTAATCAGCGTTCGAAAAATGGAGGGGGGGGGAAGAAATAAGAACGCCCGGCAGAACCGGGCGCGGGGGAAATCAGTGATTTTGCGGTCTGCTGTCTTTATGACCGGCTCCGGAGAAGAGGTTAAACACTTCGCCCAGCCCGTAAATCAGGCCCAGAATGACCGCCATCACCACAGGGACCATGACTACGGCAAAAACCAGACTTTTCAATAGCTCTAACATGGTTGGCTCCAGAAAGTACGAATAGTTTATTGTAACCAATTCAGCCGGAAAAACACGCCCCATTTGTGCGGTGCCCCGCTGGCCACCGTGAGAGATGCATCTTGCAAGATGACCGCTATCGGTCACAATACCCTTTTTCATCAGGATATGATTATGCAGGCTGAAATTCTTCTTACCCTCAAATTACAGCAGCGCCTGTTCGCCGATCCTCGCCGTATCGCCCTGCTGAAACAGATTGAACAGACCGGCTCGATTAGCCAGGGGGCAAAAAACGCGGGCATTAGCTATAAAAGCGCCTGGGATGCGATTAATGAAATGAATCAGCTCAGCGAGCAGACCCTGGTTGACCGGGCGACCGGCGGCAAAGGCGGCGGCGGCGCGGTCCTCACCCGCTACGGGCAGCGGCTGATTCAGCTCTACGACCTGCTGGCGCAGATTCAGCAGAAAGCGTTCGATGTCCTGAGCGATGATGACGCCCTTCCCCTCGACAGCCTGCTGGCTGCCATTTCGCGATTCTCTCTGCAGACCAGCGCGCGCAACCAGTGGTTCGGCACCATTACCGGCCGCGACCATCAGCAGGTCCAGCAGCACGTTGACGTTCTGCTGGCCGACGGCCAAACCCGCTTTAAGGTCGCGATTACCGCCCAAAGCGCCGATCGTCTGGGCCTTGAGGAAGGCCAGGAAGTACTAGTGCTGCTGAAAGCGCCGTGGGTTGGCATTACTCAGGATGCCGCACAGGCGGAACGGGCCGACAACCAGCTGGCCGGACGTATCAACCACATCGAACGCGGGCCGGAACAGTGTGAAGTGCTGATGGCGCTCCCGGATGGGCAGAGCCTTTGCGCCACCCTGCCGGTGGAACAGACGCGCGATCTGGCGGAAGGGGCGGAGGTGATAGCATATTTTAATGCCGATCGCATCATTCTTGCCACGTTGTGCTAACGGCATTGACATTGCGCTCGCGAAGACGTATCCCTGAAGCAAATCGCTGCAAAAAGTGGGATACACAATGTCATTGTTGCAAATTTCGCAAGGCACGTTTCGTCTTAGCGATACAAAAACGTTAAATATTGAACACCTCCGCGTGCAGGCTGGCGAGAGCTGGGCTTTCGTCGGCAGCAACGGCAGCGGGAAATCGGCGCTTGCGCGGGCGCTCTCCGGCGAGCTGACCCTGCTAAGCGGGCAGCGTGAGTGCACCTTCTCGCGCATCACCCGTCTCTCTTTTGAGCAGCTGCAAAAGCTGGTCAGCGATGAGTGGCAGCGCAATAACACCGATTTGCTCAGCCCGGGAGAAGAAGACACCGGCCGCACGACGGCGGAAATTATCCAGGATGAGTTTAAAGACCCCTCCCGCTGCGCCCGCCTTGCTGAACAGTTTGCAATTAGCCACCTGCTCGAACGCCGTTTTAAATATCTCTCAACCGGCGAAACGCGCAAGACCCTGCTGTGCCAGGCGCTGATGGGCGATCCCGACCTGCTTATTCTTGATGAGCCGTTCGACGGTCTTGATGTCGCCTCGCGCCAGCAGCTCGCCGGGATGTTGGCCGCGCTGAACGGCGAAGGTATCACCCTGGTGCTGGTCCTCAATCGTTTTGACGAGATCCCGGCGTTCGTTCAGTATGCCGGGGTACTGGCGGACTGCGTGCTGAGCGAAACCGGCGAAAAGCAGGCCCTGCTGCAGCAGGCGCTTATTGCCCAGCTCGCGCATAGCGAAAAGCTTGACGGCATGACGCTGCCGGAGCCGGACGCACCGGCAGCGCGTCTTGCGCTGGACGCCGAAGCGCCGCTCATCGTGCTGAACGACGGCATGGTTTCGTACAACGATCGTCCGATCATTAACCGCCTGAGCTGGACGGTGAACCCTGGCGAACACTGGCAGATAGTCGGCCCCAACGGCGCCGGTAAATCCACGCTGCTCAGCCTGATCGCCGGCGACCATCCTCAGGGATACAGTAACGACCTGACCCTGTTTGGCCGCCGCCGCGGCAGCGGTGAAACCATCTGGGATATCAAAAAGCATATTGGCTACGTCAGCAGCAGCCTGCACCTTGAATACCGCGTCAGCACCAACGTGCGTAACGTGATTCTCTCCGGCTACTTCGACTCAATCGGCATCTATCAGGCCGTTTCCGACAAGCAGCATAAGCTGGTGCAGAACTGGCTGGATATTCTGGGTATCGACAAACGCACCGCCGATGCGCCGTTCCATAGCCTCTCCTGGGGGCAGCAGCGGCTGGCGCTGATCGTCCGCGCCCTGGTCAAACACCCCACTCTGCTGATCCTTGACGAACCGCTGCAGGGGCTGGACCCGCTCAACCGCCAGCTGGTGCGCCGCTTCGTTGATGTGCTGATTGGCGAAGGGGCGACGCAGCTGCTGTTTGTCTCTCATCACGCCGAAGACGCCCCGGACTGTATCACCCACCGACTGGCCTTTGTGAGTAGTGGAGACGGTTACACTTACCAGCTGGATCCGCTGTAAAATTAAGCCTCTACAGGGGTCTGCTGATCCCTGTTTTTTTCAGAATAATAGCTACCAGACATAACATCACCCTGTTTTTAAAACAAAAAAACTCAAATGGGCTGTTTAAAAATTTTAGTGTAAACGATTCCACCAATTTGGCCTGTGTCACACTTTTGGCTTCTTTGGTATGCTATCTTCTTCTCACACGATAAGCCTATTGGAGCGAATCATGAAAGTACTGGTTACAGGTGGTAGCGGTTACATTGGAAGTCACACCTGCGTTCAACTGCTACTGCAGGGACACGAAGTGATTATTCTCGACAATCTCTGCAACAGTAAGCGCAGCGTATTGCCAATCATTGAACGTCTCGGCGGGAAAAGCGCCACCTTTGTCGAAGGCGACATTCGTAACGAAGCGCTGATGACGGAAATTCTCCACGATCACGCCATTGAAGCGGTGATCCATTTCGCCGGCCTGAAAGCCGTCGGGGAATCCGTCGCTAAGCCGCTGGAGTACTACGACAACAACGTAACTGGCACACTGAAACTCGTTTCCGCCATGCGCGCCGCGGGCGTGAAAAACTTTATTTTCAGCTCCTCCGCGACCGTCTACGGCGACCAGCCCAAAATCCCTTACGTCGAAAGCTTCCCGACCGGTACGCCTCAGAGCCCTTACGGTAAAAGCAAGCTGATGGTTGAGCAGATCCTGACCGACCTGCAAAAAGCGCAGCCGGACTGGAGCATCGCGCTGCTGCGCTACTTCAATCCGGTCGGCGCGCATCCGTCGGGCGATATGGGGGAAGATCCGCAGGGTATTCCGAACAACCTGATGCCGTATATCGCGCAGGTCGCGGTTGGCCGTCGTGAATCGCTGGCGGTATTCGGCAACGACTACCCAACCGAAGATGGCACCGGCGTACGCGACTACATTCACGTGATGGACCTGGCAGACGGCCACGTCGCGGCGATGGAAAAACTGGCCGATAAAGCCGGCGTGCATATCTATAACCTTGGCGCAGGCGTCGGCAGCAGCGTGCTCGACGTGGTCAACGCATTTAGCAAAGCCTGCGGCAAACCGATTAACTACCACTTCGCACCGCGCCGCGAAGGCGACCTCCCGGCCTACTGGGCGGACGCTGAAAAGGCCGATCGCGAGCTGAACTGGCGCGTGACGCGCAACCTTGACGAAATGGCGCAGGACACCTGGCACTGGCAGTCCCGTCATCCGCAGGGTTATCCCGACTAAGGAACCTTCATGAGCGTATTTAACCCCGTCGACCATCCACATCGTCGTTATAACCCGTTAACCGGGCAGTGGATTCTGGTTTCTCCGCATCGCGCCAAGCGCCCCTGGCAGGGGGCGCAGGAAACGCCGGCAAAACAGACCTTGCCCGCGCACGACCCGGACTGTTTCCTGTGCCCGGGTAATACCCGCGTCACCGGCGACAAAAACCCGAACTACACCGGTACGTTTGTTTTTACCAATGACTTTGCGGCTTTGATGACCGATACCCCTGACGCCCCGGAAAGCGACGACCCGCTTATGCGCTGTCAGAGCGCCCGCGGTACCAGCCGGGTCATCTGCTTCTCGCCAGCCCACAGCAAAACGCTGCCGGAACTGAGCGTGGAGGCGCTGGAAGGCGTGGTTAAAACGTGGCAGAAGCAGACCGCCGACCTCGGAAAAACCTACCCGTGGGTGCAGGTCTTTGAAAATAAAGGCGCGGCAATGGGCTGCTCCAACCCACATCCGCATGGTCAGGTGTGGGCAAACAGCTTTCTGCCTAACGAGGCGGAACGCGAAGATCGTCTGCAAAAAGCGTACTTCACCGAGCACGGCGCGCCGATGCTGGTGGATTACGCGCAGCGCGAATTAGCCGACGGTAGCCGCACCGTCGTCGAGACCGAACACTGGCTCGCGGTGGTCCCTTACTGGGCAGCGTGGCCCTTCGAGACGCTGCTGTTGCCGAAAGCGCACGTACAGCGCCTGACTGATTTAACCGATGACCAGCGCAGCGACCTCGCGCTGGCGCTGAAAAAGCTGACCAGCCGTTACGACAATCTGTTTCAGTGCTCATTCCCCTACTCTATGGGCTGGCACGGCGCGCCGTTTAACGATGAAGAGAATAATCACTGGCAGCTGCACGCGCATTTTTATCCGCCGCTGCTGCGCTCCGCGACGGTGCGTAAATTTATGGTCGGCTATGAAATGCTGGCTGAAACCCAGCGTGACCTGACGGCCGAGCAGGCCGCCGAACGTCTGCGCGCTGTGAGCGACGTCCATTTTCGCGAATCCGGAGTATAACCATGAGTCTGAAAGAGAAAACCCAAGCCCTGTTTGCTGAGAAATTTGGCTATCCGGCCAGCCATGTTATCCAGGCCCCTGGCCGCGTTAACCTGATCGGCGAGCATACCGACTATAACGATGGGTTCGTGCTGCCCTGCGCCATTGATTACCAGACGGTCATCGCCTGTGCGCCGCGCGACGATCGTACCGTGCGGGTGATTGCCGCCGATTACGACAATCAGACCGATGAATTCTCTCTCGACTCGCCGATTACCAGCCACGATGCCCAGCAGTGGTCAAACTATGTCCGCGGCGTGGTGAAGCATCTCCAGCAGCGGAATAACGCTTTCGGCGGCGCGGATCTGGTCATCAGCGGCAACGTGCCGCAGGGCGCGGGGTTAAGCTCTTCGGCTTCGCTGGAAGTCGCCGTCGGCACCGTGTTCCAGCAGCTGTACCATCTGCCGCTCGACGGCGCGCAAATCGCGCTGAACGGCCAGGAAGCGGAAAACCAGTTCGTCGGCTGCAACTGCGGCATTATGGACCAGCTGATCTCCGCGCTCGGTAAAAAAGATCACGCGCTGCTGATCGACTGCCGCTCCTTGGGGACCAAAGCGGTCTCGATGCCGAAAGGCGTCGCGGTGGTGATTATTAACAGTAACTTTAAGCGCACTCTGGTCGGCAGCGAATACAACACTCGCCGCGAACAGTGTGAAACCGGCGCGCGTTTCTTCCAGCAGCCGGCCCTGCGCGACGTCACGTTGCAAGAGTTCAACGCCGTCGCCCATGAGCTTGACCCGGTGGTCGCCAAACGCGTTCGCCACGTGCTGACTGAAAACGCCCGCACCGTAGAAGCCGCCGCGGCGCTGGAAAAAGGCGACCTGCTGCGGATGGGCGAGCTGATGGCGGAATCCCACGCCTCCATGCGCGATGATTTTGAAATCACCGTCCCGCAGATTGATACCCTGGTGGACATCGTCAAGGCGACCATCGGCGATAAAGGCGGCGTTCGCATGACCGGCGGCGGTTTCGGCGGCTGTATCGTCGCCCTGGTGCCGGAAGATCTGGTCGAGACCGTACAGCAGGCCGTTGCCAAAGAGTATGAAGCGAAAACCGGTATCAAAGAGACCTTTTACGTCTGCAAACCGTCGCAGGGAGCTGGACAATGCTAAACCCAACAACGGAGCTGGCGCCGGACGGCCAGCCGTGGAATCTCCTCACCCTGCGTAACGACGCAGGCATGACGGTCACCGTAATGGACTGGGGCGCGACGCTGCTCTCCGCGCGCGTGACGCTGGCCGACGGCAGCGTACGCGAAGCGCTGCTCGGCTGCGCGACCCCTGGCGACTATACGCGCCAGGCCGCCTATCTCGGCGCTTCCGTAGGCCGTTACGCGAACCGTATCGCCAACAGCCGCTTTTCCCTTGATGGCCATAGCGTTAATCTGACGCCCTCCAACGAGGCCGGCCATCAGCTGCACGGCGGTCCTGAAGGATTTGATAAGCGCCGCTGGCAGATTGTCAGCGCCGACGATCGTCACGCGCTGTTTTCACTCTCCTCCCACGATGGCGATCAGGGGTTCCCCGGCAATCTGACGGCTACGGCGCACTACCGCCTGACCGACGATAATCGTATCGCCATCGAGTATCGCGCCACCGTTGATCAGCCCTGCCCGGTAAACCTGACCAACCACGTCTATTTCAATCTTGATGGCGTGCAGAGCGACGTGCGTAGCCATAGGCTGCAAATCTTTGCCGATGCGTATCTGCCCGTTGAGAGCGACGGTATTCCGGGAGGCGATTTGCAAAACGTCACCCTGACCAGCTTCGATTTCCGCACGCCGAAGATGCTGGCGGACGATTTCCTGCGCGATGAAGACCAGCAAAAGGTCAAAGGTTACGACCACGCCTTTCTGCTCCAGGCGCTGGGCGATGCCAAAAGCCCGGCGGCTCACGTCTGGTCGCAGGACGAAAAGCTGCAGATGACGGTCTATACCTCCGCTCCGGCGCTGCAGTTCTACTCCGGCAACTATTTGGCCGGCACGCCGTCGCGCACGGCGCAGCCTTACGCTGACTGGCAAGGTCTGGCTCTGGAGAGCGAGTTCCTGCCGGATTCACCGAACCATCCGGAATGGCCGCAGCCGGATTGCGTACTGCGCCCCGGCGAAGAGTACGTCAGCCTGACGGAATATCAGTTTATTGCGAAATAATATCCAGCCCTCCTGATGGAGGGCTTTTTTTATCCTTTCGCTGAAAAATACGCCACTTACAGACAAAAACATAACCTCTGTTTTACAAGCACCTTACACTGAGCGACTATTTTCGCTATGGTTAGGGATAAGCATTGCCGTGAGGTAAGTCGCGGCAATATAATGAGAATAGTTATCAATCAATAAATATACACACTACAGATTTCGGGTCGCATCAAGGCGGCGAGAAAGATGACGTGTATTGAGGAGTAAGTGTATGGCTGTAACTAAGCTGGTACTCGTTCGTCACGGCGAAAGCCAATGGAACAACGAAAACCGTTTCACCGGTTGGTATGACGTTGACCTGTCTGAAAAAGGCGTGGGTGAAGCAAAAGCGGCCGGTAAGCTGCTGAAAGAAGAAGGCTTCAGCTTCGACTTTGCTTATACCTCTGTGCTGAAACGTGCCATCCACACCCTGTGGAACGTGCTGGACGAACTGGATCAGGCCTGGCTGCCGGTAGAAAAGTCATGGAAACTGAACGAGCGTCACTACGGTGCGCTGCAGGGCCTCAACAAAGCGGAAACCGCTGAAAAATACGGTGACGAGCAGGTTAAGCAGTGGCGTCGCGGCTTTGCGGTAACGCCGCCGGAGCTGACCAAAGACGACGAGCGCTACCCGGGTCACGATCCGCGCTATGCAAAACTGACCGACGCTGAGCTGCCTACCACCGAGAGCCTGGCGCTGACCATCGACCGCGTCGTACCGTACTGGAATGAAACCATTCTGCCGCGTCTGAAAAGCGGTGAGCGCGTGATTATCGCCGCTCACGGTAACTCCCTGCGCGCGCTGGTGAAATACCTCGACAACATGGGCGAAGCAGAGATCCTCGAACTGAACATCCCGACCGGCGTACCGCTGGTGTATGAGTTCGACGAGAACTTCAAGCCTATTAAACATTACTATCTGGGTAACGCCGACGAGATCGCCGCGAAAGCCGCTGCCGTAGCGAACCAGGGTAAAGCGAAGTAATTTTCGCGGGATGTAAAAAAAGCGTGGAGCCCTCCACGCTTTTTTATTTTGAGACTCGTCGTAAAACCTAACCGCGGCGCGCTTTTACCGCATTCGCCAGCTGGCGAAGCAGCGTATCGGTATCTTCCCACCCGATACAGGCATCAGTAATGCTTTTACCGTAGGCCAGCGGCTCACCGCTGTCGAGGCTCTGATTGCCTTCCACCAGATGGCTTTCGATCATCACGCCCATAATCGCCCGCTCGCCGCCGGCAACCTGCTGGCATACGTCTGTGCCGACATCCATCTGCTTTTTAAACTGTTTGCTGGAGTTGGCATGGCTGAAATCGATCATGATCTGAGCGGGCAGGCCTGCTTTCGCCAGACCCACCTTCACTTCTGCCACGTGCTGCACGCTGTAGTTCGGCTCTTTACCGCCACGCAGGATAATATGGCAATCGCTATTGCCGCTGGTGTTCACAATCGCCGAATGTCCCCATTTGGTCACCGACAGGAAACAGTGCGGCGCGCCGGCGGCATTGATGGCGTCGATAGCGACTTTAATGGTGCCATCTGTGCCGTTTTTAAAGCCTACCGGGCAGGAGAGGCCGGAAGAGAGTTCGCGGTGCACCTGTGACTCGGTGGTACGCGCGCCAATCGCGCCCCAGCTCATCAGGTCGGCAAGATACTGCGGGGTGATCATATCGAGGAACTCCCCGGCCGCTGGCAGTCCGCTGTCGTTAATATCAAGCAGCAGCTTGCGCGCGATCCGCAGACCATCGTTGATGCGGAAGCTGTTATCCATATGCGGATCGTTGATCAGCCCTTTCCAGCCCACGGTGGTGCGCGGTTTTTCAAAATACACGCGCATCACGATTTCCAGCTCGCCTTTAAGCTCTTCGCGAAGCGCGAGCAGACGCTCGGCATACTCTTTTGCCGCCGCCGGATCGTGAATGGAGCATGGACCGATCACGACCAGCAGCCGATCGTCATGACCTTTAAGGATCTGGTGGATCGCTTTGCGCGCATGCGCAACGGTGTTGGCGGCGTTTTCGGTAGCGGGGAATTTTTCCAGGAGCGCAACGGGAGGTAATAATTCGTTGATCTCTTTAATGCGTAAATCGTCGTTCTGATAATTCATCTTATTTCCAGCGTTGCCATACTTATCTAGTTAAATGCAATCCCTCCAATCTATCTCTTCGCTCAAAAAGTGTAAACGTGATTTTACAGTAGCGGCAGAATATTCCTGGAAATAGGCTAAAAAACGCCATAAAGTCGCGGAATAGTGGCCACAAGCTATAATTTTTAACTGTTAGAACTTAATTTTCTTTAGCATTCAGCATTATATATTAATGCCGATCGCTAACAGCGAAGCTTTAACCACAACGAGTAGAACCTCCGGCAATGCACCGTTGGAAGAGGTAATTCGGTAAATCGATATAACAGGAGCATCCAATGAAAATGAACAAGCTAACCAGTCTTCTCCTCGCAGCAACTCTGGGCCTGGCCAGCGGCGCGGCGCTGGCCGCCGATACCGGCGCGCAGTCGAACAACGGGCAGGCCAATTCGGCAGCCGACGCGGGTCAGGTCGCCCCCGACGCGCGTGAAAACGTGGCGCCAAACAACGTGGACAACGGTAACATTAACGCCGGTTCCACCGATACCGGCGGCACCATGCTCCACCCCAACGGCTCGACCATGAACCACGACGGGATGTCGAGCGATGAAGTCCACAAAAACTCAATGTGCAAAGATGGCCGCTGCCCGGATACCGATAAAAAGGTCGGCCAGGACGAGGCGACGAAAACCGACGGTACCACCCAATAATCTGCGCGGTATCCGCCCGGAAGGAGAGCTAAGGCTCTCCTTTTTTCATTTTATTCACCCCAAGAGGTGAATCATGTCATAAAGTAATCATCAAAATAATAATGTAGGGATGGCACCATGGGGCAATCACACTCGCATAATTCTCCGCAATCCACCGAAGATAATAATGCCCGTCGGCTGCTGCTGGCGTTCTGCGTCACGGCCGGATTCATGTTGGTTGAGGTTGCAGGCGGACTCATTTCAGGTTCGCTGGCGCTGCTGGCCGATGCCGGGCATATGCTGACGGACGCCGCAGCGCTGCTGTTCGCCTTTCTGGCCGTGCGTTTCGCCAGTCGCCCGCCTAATGCTCAACACACCTTTGGCTGGCTGCGGCTGACCACGCTGGCGGCCTTTCTCAATGCTATCGCCCTGGTGGTCATTACGATATTAATCGTCTGGGAGGCCATTCAGCGTTTTCATCATCCGCAACCGGTAGCCGGTAAAACCATGATGATCATCGCCGTTGCCGGCCTGCTGGCCAATATTCTGGCCTTCTGGATCCTCCATCGCGGCAGTGAAGAGCGTAACCTCAACGTGCGGGCCGCCGCTCTGCATGTGCTGGGGGATCTACTCGGTTCGGTTGGGGCCATTATTGCCGCAATCGTGATCATCACCACCGGCTGGACGCCTATCGATCCTATTCTGTCCGTGCTGGTATCGTGCCTGGTTCTGCGCAGCGCATGGCGTTTGCTGCAGGAGAGCGTTAATGAGCTGCTGGAGGGCGCGCCGCGTTCGCTTGACGTCGACGCCTTAAAGCGCGATTTGCGCCGCTCGATACCGGAAGTTCGCGACGTACACCACGTTCATGCGTGGCTGGTTGGAGAAAAAACGGTGATGACGCTGCACGTGCAGGTGGTACCGCCGCACGATCACGACGGCCTGCTTGAACGAATCCAGGGCTTCTTACAGCATAAGTATGAAATTGAACACATTACGGTTCAGATGGAGTATCAGCCCTGCAGCGGCCCGGAGTGCCGTCTGAACATGACGCACGCCGGGCATGGACATCATCATCACCATTAACGGGAAAACGCGTGAGAGCCGCGCTCACGCGCGCTGTTAATCCACATACGGCTGCCGTTGAGGGCGATGAAGGTCAGCAGCAGATATTCGAGCGACATCGCATAAACGCCCTGCAGGGCGAAAATAACCACGCTGATGACGTTGATAATCACCCACAGCAGCCAGTTTTCGACGTATTTGCGCGTCATCAGGATCATCGCCGCAACCGAGAGAACCATCATGCAGGAGTCCCAGAACGGGAACGCGTCTGGCTGCAGCGCCGGCATAGCAACCTGCAGGCCCAGGGTGTGCATCAGCGCGACGGCAATCCTGGTGAGAAACGCAAAAACCGGATCGATAAATACCGTCATCAGGCCAATCGCCACCACGCAGGCCGCCAGCCAGCCTAACGCTTTCGGCAGCGGCAGCCAGCGGATTTGCAGTTCCGCCTGGTTATCGCTGGTTTGTCGTGACCAGGCGTACCAGCCGTAGACGTTGGCCGCGAAGAAAAAGATCTGCAGCAGAAGGCTGGCGTAGAGCTGGATCTGAAAGAAGATAATGGCAAACAGCGTGACGTTGATCAGCCCAAAGGCATAGTTGGCAATCTTCTCCAGGCTCGCCAGCCAGATGCACAGCAATCCTGCGACGGTGCCGACCGCTTCAATCCACGACAGGTCATATCCCCCGGCGCCAATGGGTATATGCACTAATATGTTCTGCGTACTAAAAAAATCCATCTTATCCCCAGAGCGTTCTGTAACGCAGTAATGAGCTATCCCCGAAGTGTAGCCGCAAAATCGAGCATTCTGTTTAGCGGAACCAGCGCCCCGGTTCGCAGCTGTTCATCAACGTGAATTTCATGTTCAACGCCTCCCTTTTCCAGCCCTTCCGCAATCGCCTGCAGGCCGTTAATCGCCATCCACGGACAGTGGGCGCAGCTGCGACAGGTTGCCCCTTCGCCTGCCGTAGGCGCTTCCAGCAGCTCTTTTTCCGGTACCGCCTGCTGCATTTTGTAGAAAATGCCGCGGTCGGTGGCGACGATGAGCTGCTTGTGCGGCAGCGTTTTAGCGGCATTGATCAACTGGCTGGTTGACCCCACCGCGTCAGCCATATCGACAATCGCCTGCGGTGATTCCGGGTGAACCAGAACCGCGGCCTGCGGATAAAGCGCCCGCATTCTCGCCAGCGCTTGAGTTTTGAATTCATCATGAACGATGCAGGCGCCCTGCCAGCACAGTACGTCGGCGCCGGTCTGTTTCTGCACATAGCTGCCTAAATGGCGGTCCGGCGCCCAGATGATTTTTTCACCCATGCTATCAAGATGCTCAATGAGTTCCACGGCGATGCTCGACGTCACAACCCAGTCGGCGCGCGCCTTTACCGCCGCTGAAGTATTGGCGTAGACCACGACCGTACGATCCGGATGCGCATCGCAGAAAGCGCTAAACTCCTCGATCGGGCAGCCCAGATCGAGCGAGCACTCCGCGTGGAGCGTGGGCATCAGGATGGTTTTTTCCGGGCTGAGAATTTTCGCCGTTTCTCCCATAAAGCGCACGCCGGCGACCAACAGCGTCGAGGCAGAATGTCGGGCGCCGAAGCGCGCCATCTCCAGAGAATCGGAGATACAGCCGCCGGTCTCTTCGGCCAGCTGCTGAATTTCGGGGTCGGTATAGTAATGGGCCACCATCACCGCATCGCGCTCGCGCAGCAGGCGTTTAATTTTTTCGCGATAAAAGTGCTTCTCATCGCGGTTTAACGGCATGGGCTTCGGAGGAAAAGGATAAATCGCCGCTTCCGGGTCAAACATTACGCTCATCTTGCAGTCTCGTTTCACTGGCTTAACTTTCAGACCGTAATAATGCCTGAAGAAAGGTATTAACCGGTCATGGTGTTTTATATGCTAAACAAGATAGCCGATTGTGCAGAAAATGTCGTGAGGAATTTTTCCCACAGGGAGCATTTCCCGGAGGCGATGCTGCGCATCTGTCCAGGCTGCCAAACCTGCAGAACGCACGAATCTGTAGCCCGGGCAAGGCGCGTCAAGCGCCGC